>NZ_JBQKUL010000025.1:0-57243 GCF_054968565.1 Pseudoalteromonas sp. G5_S1_54_S4
TTCTTTTATGTCTTCTTCTTCGGCGGCGTCTATTAGTGTATGAAAAACACCGGCGTTGTTATCTAGGTTTTTAAAGTACAGATTATCGCTCAGCGCTTTCATAAATTTAATTTTACGGTTTTTAAATTTACTCCACTCTTTAAATACAAAACTGCCAAATACACCAATACCAATGGCTAACGTAATAAAGTGCTGCTGAGTCATGGTAACGACTTTATCACTAAACCCTCCCTAAAATGTAAACAAAGCAAACAGTAGAAGTAATGAGGCGCCCAGTTTGGTAACTAACACCACCGCACCGCCAATAAGTGCTGACGAGCCAATAATCACTTTATCAATAGGACGCATCCGTACTTCGCTATTAGGGAATAGCATTTCTAAGTCAGCTTTTGGCACATTTTGAAATAGTTTTACTATGGTTGAGCTGGGCTCAAACCCCATAGGTAGTTTATTTTTTGATTCAAAATAGGCTTTATCTTTAAAACGGATAAATACTGCTACGCGATCGTAGTTGGTAAAATGCAGTGGCTTTTTACGTAACCCCCAAAAGCTGGTTATGGTTTCGGTTAGTTGCGATTCGCCTCTGCGATAAAAAACCACTTCTTCAAAATCCTCAAACTCTACCTCAAGGCGAACTTTAAAAAGCGATTCTTCGTTTAATGCATCTTGTAAGTCTTGATGGGTGATCACTTCAAAATTAGCCGCATTTAATACGTTGGCGAAATCTTTAGCAAAATCGCGTTGGCACAGAGCTTTTTGCTCATCAGTCACGCTGTTTATTAAACGAGTATCGCTATTTGGGTCAAAAGGCGCGTAATTGTTTTTTAATGACTCAAGTGTGCCATGGTACTGAAAGTGAATTAAGCTGGCTAAAAGTTCACAAAGCTGCTTAAAAGAAGTTTGTTGGTCTTTGGTAAGCTCTTTGGCGCACATTGTAATGATGTCGTGTTTTCTAAAAGGAATGTAGCGAGCAGTTTGCATATTGTGAAAATTTTAAAAGTATAATGGTATATAAAGATAATAAAGCAGTCTTTTACTGATTACTATGTTGACTGTATTTCTTCAGGTAGCATTAACCTAATTATGAGATGATTTAATCACTTACCTAATTGCTAACAGGACGTTTATGGCTATACAAAAAAAGCTCAAGCAAAAAACACGTCAGTTTATTGAGTCTAAAAATATGCTGGGTGGGATTACTATCGCCTCATTTTTAGAATCCACCATAGTGCCCATTCCACTCGAGGCGGTGCTGGTACCGCTTATGCAAGCAAGGCGGGAAAAGCTTTGGCAAATTGCCCTAATGGCAACACTAGGCTGTATTGTAGGTGCGTTATTTGGCTATGCTTTAGGCTATTACTTATTTGATATCATTGGCGATTGGGTTATCAACACATTCTCAAGCCCTGAGCAGTTTGAAAACGTAAAACAAAAAATGCAGGCACAAGGATTTTGGTTTGTGTTAAGCCTAGGTATCGTTCCTATTCCGTTTCAAATTGCGATGCTGGCCGCTGGTGCAACTAAGTATTCGCTGGCACTGTTTTTAGTGGCATCTGCGATTGCGCGCTCTATACGCTATTTTGGTTTGGCAATCGTGGTGTATTATGCGGGCAATCAAGCTGAGCGACTTATCAGCAAGCACAAAACTAAGACCATGATTGGATTAACTATTTTAATTGCTATTGGCTGGATAATTAGTACGCAAATATAAATAAAGCAGTTTAAGTTTATGGTATAGTTTTTATTAACAATAATAAATTTAAACACAGCCCATGATGAATCCGGAAAAAGTGAGCCTCAAGCTCAGCCGCTTTGTAAAAATTACCAGATTAAACAAGCTGTTAATTTTAGCTATGCTGGCGTTTATTATCGCTTTCTCAATTTTTTCGTTGATGTACTTTCCCCGATTAGACATAGCCCAAAACCTCTATGGCTTTACCACTGACTTTATTAATTTAGTGGTGATTTTTGCTATTTTTTTGTAGTGCAATGTTCACGGTTAGCTAAAAAAGCGTATTTATACGTCAGTATCGGTTTAATGCTATGGATTGTAGGCTCTACTGCCGATGTGCTCGATGAAGTAATACGTCAGCCTTTTTGGATAAGCAATTACGTAGAAGACTTATGTCGCACATTAGGTA
The DNA here is from genome assembly GCF_054968565.1 of Pseudoalteromonas sp. G5_S1_54_S4. Classification (NCBI taxonomy): domain Bacteria; kingdom Pseudomonadati; phylum Pseudomonadota; class Gammaproteobacteria; order Alteromonadales; family Pseudoalteromonadaceae; genus Pseudoalteromonas; species Pseudoalteromonas sp. G5_S1_54_S4. Next base: position 2,142 of record NZ_JBQKUL010000025.1, read on the forward strand.
TGCTAATTACCGCTTATGGTTTATTTAAAACTATGCACTTTATGCAGCGAATGCACAACCGGTTAGCGCAAGAGTTTATTATGGATGATTTAACCAAAGTGTATAACCGTCGCTGCTTTTATCAGCATGTGAAGGAGGTTGTTAATAATCCTTACACTGTTTTAATTATAGATCTCGACCACTTTAAACGTATTAATGACGATTATGGCCACGATGTGGGCGATAAGGTGCTTAAACAGTTTGCTGATAAAGTGAACCGTCTTTTTAAAGATGAAAATATTTTTGCTCGTATAGGTGGTGAGGAGTTTGCCGCTTACCTGCCTAGTTATGAGCTTGATGAAGTACTTAACTTTTCGCAGACTATTCTAGAGACGGCTCGTACTATTACAGTACAAAATCAGCGTTCTTTAACGGTTAGTATAGGTATTGCGCACCGTAGTAGCGAACAGACCTTTGACAATGTAATGAAACGTGCAGATCAGGCATTATACCGAGCCAAAAAAGCAGGCCGTGATCGCCTTGAGGTTGCTTAAACATAGTAATTTTATAAAATAGATTTCGCTCATGCTGTTTTTGGGGACTTGTGTTGCGAGATAAAAAAGGGACTGTATGGATGAGTTAATCGGATTAGCAATTATTGTATCTATTGCGATTGTTGCAGGGGCTATTTGTGGATTAGTGGCCTTAGTGCAATTAAACACCCTTAAACAAGAGGTTGCAGTATTAAAACTAAAACTATTACAGTTCGAGTTAAGCTCAAATGCAGCAAAAAATGAAAAATCCTCCGCTGACCCTCAAGTAGATAACGCAATACCTCTAAACCGCTCAGACATTCCTGCCTCTGATTATAAACCTGCGAGCATTAAACATACGCCACTACCTAAAGTAGCAATTAAAAAGCCATCGAGTATTGAACTGCTTTTTAAACAATTACGTGCAGGCTTTGAACAAAACTGGATGACTTGGATTGGTGCTATTGCTTTGGCTTTAGGTGGCGTGTTTTTAGCCAAGTACAGTTTAGAGGCGGGGCTACTTTCACCTGCGATGAGGCTCAGTGCCGGTGGATTATTTGGCATTGGCTTAATCGCAGCAGCGTATTATTTACATTATAAACGTATCGTTTTTGAAGGCTTTAATAATTACATTCCTGCAGCCCTTGCCAGTGGCGGCTTTATGACTTGCTTTGCCTTAATGTTTTTGGCCTATAACAGCTTTACCATGCTAAGTGCTGAGTGGGCATTTATTGGCTTAGCAGTGATTGCTCTTTGCGCCAGTGCAATGGCGATTAAGTTAGGTCCTTTACTTGCTGTAATTGGCATTATAGGCGCATACAGTGTTCCTATTTGGGTAAATACGGGCAGTGGTCAGTTATTTTCTTTACTTATTTATGTTGCCCTTGTGAGTGTTGCCGCAGCGGTTGTGGCACATAAAGTACAGCGAGTGTGGTTGTGGTATTTACTGTGGGTAGGGCATATAGGCTGGTACTTGGTCGGACTCACTCTATTTAACTATGACACAGTGTGGTTAATAGGCGCTTATGCGTTACTAAGTATTTTAGGCTTAATCGCTATTGCACGCTTAGGCTTGGGCTTTAATACCCTTGAAGTGCGCCCGCACAGCTTCAAACGATTAGTTAACTTATTTCCAGATCACGGATTATTACTGGCCTTTATGGCGCCTTTAATGATTGCCATGCTATTGAGTTTGTTTAATTTACAATGGCAAATCGTGGCGTTGTTAAGCATCGCTTTGTTACTATTTTTAGTGTTAAAAAATAGCCGTTGGGATGCATGGCAAGGGGTTTCTTTAGTGATTGCGCTGTTACTAGTGGTCAGTGCTAAACAAACTTATGCCTTTGATGATGCGTTATTTATTTTTAAAAACGAATATGGGCTAGGCTTATTACTTGCTCTGGGGTTAAGTGGCTATGGACTCTATTTTGGTAATAAATACCCAAAACGATTAGCTTTTCATTTGCTTGCTTCATTAAGCGTGTTTGCATTAGTTGGCACTTTGTATGCGATGATCCCAAATACGGCTTTAGCAACCGCTTATCCACTTTGGGCGGTATTGTTATGTTTAATGAGTGCGGTGTTAATTAAATTTACGCAAAATAATACAACCTTATGGCAGCGTTTTAGTTATTGGGTGGGAGCAAACGCCAATATCACTTTAGCAATTACTATGCTACTGAGCGATAGCGGCCTTACCATTGCACTGGCTGTTCAAGTATTACTGCTGAGCTTATTAATAAAAAAATACAGTGTGGCTATGCCACACTGGCCAATAAAAGCCCTTGTGGCGGCATTACTTTTACGCCTTACCTTATCGCCGTGGACGCCTAGTTATGATGATCTAACTATCTTTGGTTTGCATTGGAGCTTAGTTGTTTACCCGCTGTGTATTGGGTTATTTTTTGCAGCGGCTAAATGTTTTAATACTTCAAAACTAAAAATATGGTTAGAGGGGGCGGCACTGCATTGTTTAGCGTTATTTGTGACAACCGAAACCAGTTATCAACTGGTAGGGCACTACCCTCAGTTGTTTTCTTTAAGTTTTTATGAGCAAGTTTTGCTCAGCTGTAACTTGCTTGCTTTAGGCTGCGTTTATTTATATCGCGCGCAAAGTGCAGGGCAGCTGGGTAAGTTATACCGCACTGCAGGTTTGATTTTATCAGCGTTAGCTGGCTTGTTATTAATCAATACAACGCTGGATAATAATCCGTTATTAATGCGTCTTTATGTTGCTGAAACGCCAATATTTAACTGGGTGATTTTAATTTGGTTGGTACCGAGCCTACTGGCGTTATGGTTAGCGAGTTTAGTTAAATCGTTAAATGCTAAATTGAGTCAAATTACACTCGGAGTGTCTGGTTTATTAGCCCTGTTAGCTATCAATACCTTGATCCGCCAATATTGGCAAGGTGGCTTTATTTATCTTGATAAAGCAACCAGTGACGCCGAACTATATAGCTATTCGGTTATTTGGTTGTTACTCGGCGCACTGGTCGTGATAGCCGGGCATTTAAAACAGCAACGGTTACTGCAAAATGTTGGTCTTGGTATTCTTGGCGCTGTAATTGTTAAGGTATTTTTAATTGATATGGCAAACTTAACGGGACTTCTAAAAGCATTATCGTTTATTGGCTTAGGGCTGTCGCTGGTAGGGCTAAGTTGGTTGTTCCAAAAACTCAGAAAGCGCAGTCATAGTTAAGTTTAAGCCCAGTACTTACTGGGCTTAAACTCTTATTAATCGTCAAGTACTGTGATTCAGCAGTGCTTTAAGTTTGCCTGGTTTTACTGGCTTACTCAGGTAATGAATATTTTCGGCTTTGGTGGTTTGTTTTAGCTCGGTGTCACGCACAGCGGTAATTAAAATAGCCGGAATATCGCTTTGCCAAATCTCGCGTAGCGCTTTAATTAATGTAATCCCATCCCAATCATTACCTAATTGATAGTCCATTAAAATAACATCAGGTGCCCTCTGTTCTTTTGCATAAGTTAACACCGCGTCTACTTTATCGAATAGGGTGTAATTTGCCTGCCAGCGCTTCATTAGGCTGGCCATGGCGGCAAGGTTTTCAGGATCGTCGTCAACGGCAATAATATTTATCGCGGCGCGGTTGTCGACTATATTTTGACTGGTTTGTTTTTGCTGTACTAATTGCGTATCACCATAAGGCACTTCAATGCTAAATCGGCTGCCTTTATTAGGTAATGAAACCACATCAATCGGCAGGCTCAATAAATCAGCCATACGTTTAACCACCCCTAAACCTAAGCCAACGCCTTTATTATCGCCCGCTTCAATTCGGTAAAAGTCGTTAAATATTTTTGCTTGTTCAATATCGCTAATGCCAGGGCCGGTATCCCATACTTCAATCCGTAAACTGTGTTTTCTGTTTCTGCAGGCAATTAACACTCGGCCATTTTCGGTGTATTTAATTGCATTAGACAGCAAGTTTTGTAGTATTCGACGCAAGTAAGTAATGTCGCTGTGTACTATTTGTTTATTTGAACGCACTTTAAATGAAAGCCCTTTATCGCTCGATAAAATCGCATATTCGCTTTTAAGGGGGTCTAAAATATCATCAATGCAAAAGTGACGAGGATTTGGGGTCATCGCCCCTTGCTCTAGCTTGGCAATTTCTAATAAAGCCGACATTAAATGCACGGTGGAATCGAGGCTATCACCTAGCTTATTAAAGTTATTTTTATTGGTGCTATCTAACTGAGTTTCATCAATGGCGGCGAGATATAATCGTGCCGCATTGAGCGGCTGTAAAATATCATGGCTAGCCAGTGCTAAAAAGCGGGTTTTACTATCATTCGCCTGTTCTGCTTCGCGTTTGGCTAAAGTAAGTGCTTGCTCTGTTTGTACGCGACTATCGATTTGTGCTTGCAGGTTACTATTAATGGTTTGCACCTCTTGGGTACGCGCTTCAATACGGTTTTCTAAGTCCATATTGATTTCTTCGAGCGCATTTTGCGTACTAATATGATTGGTAATATCAGAAAAGCTTGTTACAAACCCCCCATCAGGCAATGGGTTGCCTATCATTTCGTAAACTTGGCCATTACGACGATGGCGAATAAAGTGATGTGAACTGCCATTTTTTAAATGCTGAACACGCTTATCAACATGGCGCTCGATTTCACCGGGGCCGCATTCACCGCGCTCTGCGTTATAACGGATTATTTCTTCAATTGGCTGGCCAACTTGTAAAAAACCTTCAGGGTAATTAAACATTTCGCTGTAGCGCTTATTCCAAGCAACGAGGTTGAGATCTTTATCTACCACAGAGAGTCCGTGGCTTAAGTTTTCTAGTGAAGTAAATAATAAGTTTTGATTAAACTGCAGTGCCTGTGTGGTTTCATCAAAAAAGTTTACTACTTCTTCAAACGCCATGCGTTTCCCAGATGATACTGTATGAATAAGTGCTTGCGCAGAGGAAGCACCCAATACACCAGTTAGTGCGCGTTCGCAGTAGGCAATAAAATCAGCGCGAGGGTGTGCGTTGTTGTCGTTTAAATCATGATGAAGTGCGTAATGCGATAAAATTTGTTGGCTACGCTGAATGCCTAAAAAGGTTTGCAGTAAAATTTTAAAGTCGTATACCGTGGCTTTTACGTTTTTATTTAAGCGACGAGATAAAATGGCCTGATCTTTGGGATTAACAAATGCTGCCGCTTGAATTTTATCAATTAAGCGCTCTTCAGCTCCCAAGGAAAAGCTAATATAACAGCCAATATTAGCAAACAACGCAATTAAGGTGCCTCTAGTTATAAGCGTTTGCTGTAGCTCACTGTCTAGTGGGTTAGGGGCTTCTAAAATAGGTAGCATCAAAAATAGCACCCAACAAATGACTCCTGCGAGTAGCCCGGCATAAACACCATAAGCATGGCCTTTTCGCCAATATAACCCACCCACAATAGCAGGCAATAATTGCGACACCAATGAGAAAGCCACTAACCCCATACTGGCCAGCGCACTGCCACTACCAAACCATTGCTGATAGAAGTAGGCTAAAATAAGCACCCCAGCAATGGTAAAGCGGCGCACCAATAAAATGCGGGATTTATAGCTGCTGGTGATTAAATTACGTTTAAATTTACGACGCAACATTAAGGGTAGCACCACGTCGTTGGAGATCATGGTGCTTAGCGTAAGCGTTGCAACAACAATCATGGCTGTGGCAGCAGAAAGCCCACCTATAAACACAAAGGTGGTTAAAAAAGCGTTATCGTGCAGCATAGGCAGTGCCAGTACAAAGCTGTCAGGTGATAAACTACGACCAATTTCTGGATGAATAGCAGCGGTGGCTATAGGTAAAATCATTGCAGCGGTCAATAACAAGTACAATGGAAAAGCCCAGCGAGCAGTAAATAAATGGCGCTTATCTTGGTTATCAACCACGGTGACATGAAATTGCCGTGGCAAACAAATAATAGCGGCCGCCGCCATCAGCGACTGACCTACAAAGTTAAAGCTAAAAAAGTCAAACTGCGCCCAATGCAGCCAAATTGACTCGGCGACTTGGCCAGAACTTTCTGCGGGTAAATTAAATAAGCTATATATTGCAAGCCCTGCTACAGCAGCCAGAGCAAACAGCTTTATTAGCGACTCAAACGCAACAGCGAGCATTAAACCTGAACGGTATTCGGTTACATCAACTTTGCGCGTACCAAAAAATATAGCAAATAGCGCCATCATTAACGTGGCCGATAGCGCTAAAATATCCCCTGATATCTGATTGCTGTTTTGTAGGAGTAAAAAGCTAGAGCTGAGTGCTTTTAATTGCAATGCAATGTACGGAATGGTGGCCAATAAGGCGATTATTGTCACCATAATGGCGGTGGTTTGACGCTTACCATAGCGGGCTGAAATAAAGTCGGCAATAGTGGTGATATTTTGTTTTTTACTCACCAGTACCAGTTTACGTAAAAAGCCTTGACCGAAAAAAAACAATAAAGCGGGGCCTAACAATATAGGTAAAAAACTCCAGCTGCTGGTCGCTGCTGTGCCTACTGAGCCGTAGTAAGTCCATGAAGTGCAATAAATACCTAGTGCAAATGAATACACAAACGGGTGATGACTAATACGCTTGGCAAGTGGCGTGGTTTTATCCCCCCAATTAGCCAGCCAAAACAGCACGCCTATGTAGCCAAAGGCAACAATGAGTAGTACAGCCGTCATGTTTATTTAACCTTGTAGAATATTTTTATAATTTGCCATAACTATACCCAAACTATTTCAAGATGCGAGCGTCAGTTGGCGTTTGAGGTAGTTTGGGTTTTTACAATACTTGGTTGCGGGTTAAATAGGGGGGTATACATTTTATTTATATTATCTATAAATAAAATAAAGCATTGATTTTTAATGATTTATTTTAAATTGGTTATTTAGTTAGACTAATGTCTTATTCCCACGCTTGACTCAAAAATTGGCGTAAACACCTCGCAAATAAATTAATTAACTTACTGAAATTAAAGTAGTTCACTTGTTGTTTACTAATTAAGCGCCTACAGTTTACGAAAACGTTAACATGTTGTTACGACTATTGTCGCAATTCAATATTTGAGTAGCGTTGCTAAATTGATTAACGAATATAAAAAACCACCCATCGTAATCTTGCGATGTTTAAAGGGGAAAATAAAAATGGCTTTTAAAAATGAAGAACAAGCAAAAGCTTATTGGGCAGAAAACATTTCATTACTGTTTAAGTTATTAGCGGTATGGTTTGTGGTCTCTTTTGGCTTTGGCATATTACTTGTAGATGTACTAAATGAAGTACGTTTTTTTGGGTTTAAACTTGGCTTCTGGTTCGCCCAGCAAGGCGCGATTTATACCTTTGTAGCTTTGATTTTTGTGTACGTTTTCAAAATGAATACGTTAGATAAAAAATATGGCGTAGACGAATAGGAGCTAAGCAATGGATGTTCAAATACTCACTTTTATAATCGTCGGTTTAAGCTTTGCGCTTTATATCGGCATTGCAATCTGGGCTCGTGCAGGGTCAACAAATGAATTCTATGTTGCCGGTGGTGGTGTACCTCCACTAGCCAATGGTATGGCAACTGCTGCGGATTGGATGAGTGCTGCGTCATTTATTTCAATGGCTGGTATTATTTCGTTTGCTGGCTATGACGGTAGTGTTTACTTAATGGGGTGGACGGGTGGTTATGTACTACTGGCCATGTGTTTAGCGCCTTATTTACGTAAATTCGGTAAGTTTACTGTGCCAGACTTTATCGGGGATCGTTACTACTCACGTACTGCGCGTTTAGTGGCTATTTTATGTGCCATCTTTATTTGTTTTACTTACATTGCGGGTCAAATGCGTGGTGTGGGTGTGGTGTTCTCGCGTTTCTTAGAAGTTGAAATTGAAACCGGCGTTTACATCGGCATGATAATTGTTTTCTTTTATGCTGTACTTGGTGGCATGAAAGGCATTACTTACACGCAAGTTGCGCAGTACTGTGTACTGGTATTTGCTTATTTAGTACCGGCTATTTTCATCTCGATGATGGCAACCGGTCACTTTTTTCCACAAACAGGGTTTGGTGCCACGCTAAGTGATGGTTCAGGCATGTATGTATTGGATAAATTAGATGGTTTAAGTACTGAGTTGGGCTTTGGGCAATACACTGAAGGCTCGAAGAGCATGATTGATGTATTTGCAATCACAGGTGCTCTTATGGTGGGTACTGCTGGTTTACCACATGTAATTGTTCGTTTTTTCACTGTACCTCGCGTAAAGGACACACGTATTTCAGCGGCGTGGACACTGGTATTTATTGCTATTGTTTACACAACAGCACCCGCAGTAGCTTCGTTTGCCCGTGTAAACATGATTGACACCATTAATGGTAAAGACGGTAGCGGCACAGCGTATGCAGATGCGCCTGCATGGATCAAAAACTGGGAACGTACGGGCCTAATCACCTTTAATGATAAAAATGGTGACGGCAAAATGTTTTACACATCAGGTAAAATCACTGACCCTAATAGCGCGAACGAAGTAAACGTTGACCGCGATATTATGGTACTAGCGAACCCTGAAATTGCCGACTTACCAGCATGGGTTATTGCACTCGTTGCTGCTGGTGGTATTGCCGCGGCACTATCGACTACAGCGGGCTTACTATTGGTTATTTCAACCTCAGTATCGCACGATTTACTTAAACGGACACTCAAACCGGATATAACCGACAAGCAAGAATTACTTGCAGCGAGGTTGGCAGCGATGATTGCTATTGTAATATCCGCTTACTTTGGGATTAACCCGCCAGGATTTGTGGCCTCGGTTGTTGCCTTTGCCTTCGGCTTAGCGGCGGCGAGCTTCTTCCCTGCAATTATTATGGGTATTTTCTCTAAATCAATGAATAAACATGGTGCAATTGCAGGCATGGTAACGGGTATCACCTTTACTGCTGCATACATCATCTACTTCAAGTTTGTGAGTCCAGAGCTTAATAGCCCAGAAAATTGGTTCTTAGGTATTTCACCTGAAGGGATTGGTTTAGTAGGCATGATCATTAACTTTGCAGTAGCTGCAGGTGTTATGAAAATGACTCAACCGACACCAGTTGAAATTCAAGAAATGGTTGAAGGTATTCGTAATCCTAAAGGGTCTAGTGAAGCGCATGCTCACTAATCCATATATCTAATGATATAACGCATCAAAGCCCGACTTAAGTCGGGCTTTTTATTTGTTTAAATAATGACTACATTAAATAACTATATTTCAGGTTAAGTCGCTTTTTTATTGAGGATGATTTATGAGTAGTGAGCAACAGGAAGTCGCGCAGTTTATTAACAAGCAAGCACCATTTTCAATGTTACAGGACAGCGCCTGCAGTTATTTTGTTAACCATCTCGATAGTATTTATTTGACCCGAGAAAACCAAACGCAATGGCTTAACAGTGAACAGCCTAAATTATTTTTAATTCGTTCCGGGTTATACGATTTAGTGGATGCTCAAGGCGATACGGTAACGCGTTTAACTCAAGGTGATTACTTTGGTTATCCCTCGTTACTGACGGGAGATTCAATACAAAACAGTTTAGAAGTACAAAAAGAGGGCATTGTCTATATGCTCGACCAAACGGATTTTGATTACTTACGTCGAGAATATAAAGCATTCGAGCAATACTTTGTTCGTGCTCATGCTAATCGATTGCTGTCATCACATTATAAAAGTAATAACGACAGCTGGTCTGAGCGTAAAATATCAGAGATCATGACTCGCAAAGCGATTACGCTGCCCCCCGATGCCAGCATCCGTCATAGTGCTAAAAAAATGCAAGAGCATGGGATTTCATCAATGATGATCACCGAAAATTCGCATCTTGTTGGAGTAGTTACAGATCGGGATTTACGTAACCGAGTGCTTGCTGATGAAGTGGATCCCGCGCAAGCTATCAATAGTATTATGACCAATAAGCCTAAGTTTATATTTGAAAATAACCGCGTATTTTCAGCGCTGCACTTAATGCTTAAGCATAATATTCATCATTTACCTGTGCTTGACGAAAACCACAAACCGCTAGGAATGATCACCAGTACAGACTTACTACGCCAACAAAAAAGCGACCCAGTGCAGCTAATTGGTCGTATTTACAAGGCCCATAATGTGGCTGATTTAAAACGTTACGCGAAAGAAATTCCTGAGTTATTAAAAGGTTTTTCAAATAATATTGATGATATTTCGCTGATCGGAAAGTTACTCAGTGGTTTAACCGATGCGTTGACCTCGCGGCTAATTTTTTTATTTCAACAACACCATGGCGCCGCGCCAACCAGTTTTAGTTTTATTTGTTTTGGCTCTCAAGCGCGCGAAGAGCAAACACTGCATTCAGATCAAGATAATGGCTTGTTATTACCTGATGGTCTAAACGATGAACAGCACGCATATTTTAAACAGATGGGCGAATTTGTTTGTGAAAACTTAGTTGAGTGCGGCATTCGTCGTTGTCCTGGTAACATAATGGCTAGCAGTGATGCGTGTCGAATGAGTGTTAGTGATTGGGGGGCGAAGTTTTTAAAGTGGATCACCAGTCCCACACCCCAGGCAATGCTCAACTGTAAAATCTTTTTTGATCTGCGCTTTATTGAAGGCTCAACCACACTCTATAGCCAGTTTTGTGAAGAGTTGACCCATATTTCTCGCAACGATCTTTTTTATGCGGCAATGGCCAGCGATGTTAACGCTAACAGTGCGCCGATTGGTTTATTCAATAACTTTAAAACCGAAAAAACAGAGCAACACCATAAGTACATCGATCTTAAAAAGCGCGGGGTGGTGATCATTAACGATCTAGCGCGACTTTATGCATTAAAAGTAGGCATTCGCCGTGCTAACACCCAAGAGAGGTTGGATGCTTTATTAAAGTATTCACTATTAAGCAAAGAAGATATTTATAATTTAAAAGATTGTTGGCGATTTTTAACTCAGCTTCGGCTGCGCACGCAAATAAATGAAGAAGGGTTACCTAGTAATTGCATTAACCCAGACAAACTCAATTCGTTAGAACGTCATCAGCTTAAAGAAGCGTTTTACCTAGTAAAACAAGCGCAGCAAGGCGCGGCGTTTAAATTTGCGCGTGGGAGTTTGTAACAATAATGGTTAAGCTGCTTATTACGCGATACTTAAAGCGTCGTCATTTGCTTGCGCAAAGTGCTTTAAAGCAACGTTATTTAGTGATTGATTTGGAATTAACAGGGCTTGATCCTAAACAACATGAAATTGTCTCGGTTGCTTGGGTACTGATTGAGAATCAATGTATCAAAAACAGTCAATCGCAGCATATCGTTAATAAAGAGGTTAAAAGTCTAGAGCAAAGCCCTGTTTTTCACGGCATTAGTACTGACTCGGTGGCACAAGGGCAAAGCCTACAGAGTATTTTAATGTCTTTAAGTGCTCACTTTAGTGACTGCATTTTAGTATTTCATAATGCCATGCTCGACTGGGGCTTTTTAAAGTTAGCACTAAAAAATGCAGGGATCATCCAGCGGCCTAAGCTGATCATCGATACCTTACAAATAGAAAAAAAGCGCTTACTGCAACACGCAAGCGATATCAAATTAGATGATTTAACCTTAAATGAATGCCGTAATCGCTACGATTTACCAAGCTATCATTGCCATCATGCGCTTACCGATGCACAAGCCACTGCTGAGCTGTTATTAGCCCAATGCCATCAAATAGGCGCCGGTAAAGAACTTAAAGTAGGCGATCTAATGTAGGTTGGTTAAGGACAGCGAAACCCAACTATAAGAAACCCAACTATAAAGTATGCACTAAGCTTAATTGCATGCAGTTTACTTTTATTCTTGTTTGTATAATTATGGGAACGCGTATTTTATTAAAAATTCAAGGAACGAATATGAAATTCATCACCGCTATTTTTATTACCTTATTCCCTCTTATTACTTTTGCTAATTCAAGCGTGCCAACTAATCGTCATATTTCTGTACATGGCACAGCTGAGGTATTAGTTGAGCCAGATATGGCTCAAATTATATTTGAAGTAAAAAGCATTGAAGATACATTACTTGAAGCTAAACGTGACCTTGATGGCCGAGTTAGCGTGTTACTTGAAGAATTAGATAAGTATGATTTTGGACAAGGCGATGTTCATATATCGGGTTTAAAAAGCAAGATATACACTAAGGTTGGTACAGAATCTGGGATTGCTTTAAGCGATAATTATTTAGCTCTGAAAACAGTTAAAGTCACATTAAAAGATATTAAAAAAGTCGATGAATTTATTGATTTTGCTCAACGCTTACAAATAGACAATATCAAAAAAATTAATGGCTTATCCTCCAAAGTCAAGCAGTTAGAGGCAGAGGCAACACAACTAGCAATAGATAACGCAAAAGCGAAGGGAAATAAGCTCGCTCAGTCTTTTGGTGCTGAACTTGGCAACGTTTATAGTATTAGTGCAAATTCCAGTAGCTCAGATTACGACGCGAGCGGTGTTAAGCACATTGTTTTATCTAGCCACAGAAATAGCATGGCTGCTAGAAATAACGAGAACCCATTTACGCAGCAGCAATATTTAGGTGCAAGAATAAGCGTTAAAGCATCAATAAACGTGGTGTTTGATTTAAAACTAAAATAGCAAATATCGCAAAGCCGGGTTAAAAGTAAAAGCGCATTGCGTGTTGATTATGGCGTTAATTTAAAGTTTCTAATGCTTGGCTCTTATAATCACAGGCAAGGTCGATTACAATACCGCCATCTAAAAGGCGACGCTGCCTTTCTCTGTACGTAACTAGAGTGGATTTTATATTTCATGGCAATCAAACTTGCAATTAATGGTTTTGGTCGTATTGGTCGAAATATTGTCCGTGCACTATACGAATCAGGCTTAAGCGACGAGATCAAAATTGTTGCAATTAACGAACTAGCCGACCCTGAAGCTATTGCCCATTTATTAAAATACGACACCTCTCATGGTCGTTTCACTTTTCCAGTTAAACTAGGTGAAGACACTATCAGCGTTGCTGATGACACCATTGCATTATTTTGTGAAGAAAATCCAGTTGAATTACCGTGGCAAACGCTAGATGTTGACGTGGTGCTTGAATGTACGGGTGTTTATCACTCGCGTGAACACGCGCAATTACATTTGACTGCGGGCGCAAAAAAGGTGCTGTTTTCACATCCTGCGGATAATGATGTTGATGCCACTATTGTTTACGGTATTAATGACGATGAGCTTAAAAGCGAGCATACTATTGTCTCTAATGGCTCGTGTACCACCAACTGCGTTGTTCCTGTTATTAAAGTACTCGATGATGCCTTTGGTATTGAGTCTGGCGCTATTACAACTATTCATGCGTCAATGAACGATCAGCAAGTGATTGATGCGTATCACCATGATTTACGCCGTACGCGTGCCGCCAGCCAGTCTATTATTCCTGTAGATACAAAATTAGCCCGTGGTATAGACCGTATTTTACCTAAATTTAAAGGTCGCTTTGAGGCCATTGCGGTCCGTGTACCGACCATTAATGTGACGGCGATGGATTTAAGTGTCACGGTTAATGCAGATGTAGATTTAAGTGCGGTTAATAATGCCCTTAAAGCACAAGCTAAAGACCGCCTTGAAGGTATTTTAAGTTACACCGAAGAGCCGTTGGTATCGGTTGATTTTAACCATGACCCACATTCTTGTATCATAGATGGCACACAGACACGTGTTAGTCATAAACGACTGATAAAGTTATTAGTTTGGTGTGATAACGAGTGGGGGTTTGCGAATCGCATGCTCGATACCGCGCGTGCTATGATGGCATTTAAGTAATATTTAAAACGTATTTGTTAGGGTCTGTTGACCTTTGCGGATTAATATTTGTTCAAACTAAGGGCAATTTAATCGCGGCGCGAGGTTTGTAACCTAGTGGGCTAAGTAAAAACCGAGCAACAAAGAGTTAATTGCCCCTAGGTAGAACCCTTTGGGCAGCGCCTGTTTGGCATTGATGCTGCGTTATCGCCTATTTATGGGGAATAACCACACCACATAGGCTCTGCCTTGCCTAAATACCAAACAGGCAGCTGCAAATTCAACCTTGAAAGGTCAACAGACCCTAGGTTTAGTATCGTTAACTAAGGAGATGTTCATGTCGGTCATTAAAATGGCAGATTTAGATTTAAACGGCAAACGCGTATTAATTCGTGAAGATTTAAATGTACCCGTTAAAGCAGGAAAAGTGACGTCAGATGCACGTATTCGTGCTGCGTTACCTACTATCAAACTAGCGTCAGAGAAAGGCGCGAAAGTGATGGTTATGTCACACCTTGGCCGTCCTACGGAAGGGCAATACGAAGAAGAGTTTTCATTGGCTCCGGTTGTCGATTACTTAAATGATGCACTTGAGCAAACAGTTCGCCTAGAAAAAGATTACTTAAACGGCGTTGATGTTGCAGATAACGAAGTCGTTGTTTTTGAAAACGTGCGTTTTAATAAAGGCGAGAAAAAAGACGACGAAACCTTATCAAAGCAATTAGCTGCATTATGTGACGTGTACGTAATGGATGCTTTTGGTACTGCGCATCGCGCACAAGCATCAACGCATGGTGTAGGTTTATTTGCTGATGTAGCGTGTGCCGGTCCATTATTATCGGCTGAACTTGAAGCGCTAGGCAAAGCACTTGATAACCCAGCACGCCCATTAGTGGCGATTGTGGGTGGCTCTAAAGTGTCAACTAAGTTAACCGTACTTGATTCGTTATCTAAAATTGTTGACCAGCTTGTTACCGGTGGCGGTATTGCTAATACCTTTATTGCCGCTGCAGGTTATCCTGTAGGTAAGTCCCTTTTTGAAGCTGACTTAATGGACGAAGCTAATCGCTTATGTGCAGCAGCAAAAGCTAACAATGGTGAAATTCCAGTACCGACTGATGTTGTTGTGGGTAATGAATTCTCAGAATCAGCTGTAGCAACACTTAAAGATGTAAGCGAAGTTACCAGCGACGATATGATTTTTGATATTGGCCCTGATACAGCAAACAAACTTGCAAAAATTATTGCTAATGCGGGCACTGTTGTATGGAATGGCCCAGTGGGTGTGTTTGAGTTTGATCAATTTGGTAATGGCACTCGCGCTATTGCAAAAGCGATTGCTGATTCAAGCGCATTTTCTATTGCTGGTGGTGGTGACACCCTAGCGGCAATTGATAAGTATGGCATTAGTGATAAAGTATCGTATATCTCTACAGGTGGTGGTGCGTTCTTAGAGTTTTTAGAAGGCAAAAAACTACCTGCAGTTGCAATGCTAGAATCACGCGCTAAATAATACCTTTGGGTATTAGCTAGCCGTAAAGCAGATGTGCTTATTTCACATCTGCTACAATTAACGAGTAAATACCTCTCACTTTTATTTAGTCGTTAATAATATGAATTTTAGGCCATTTGCCTTTTAATTCATGGCGCAGTGATTGCGCCAAACTAACAAATCCGTTCAAACTAGGTAGTAAAATAACTACCGATAAATTGGAGAATACCCAATGGCTTTAATCAGTATGCGACAACTTCTTGATCATGCCGCAGAGCATGGTTACGGTGTACCCGCGTTTAATGTAAATAACCAAGAGCAAATGCGTGCAATTATGGAAGCGGCTGATAAAACAAACAGCCCAGTTATTGTACAAGGTTCTGCGGGCGCACGTGCGTATGCCGGTGCACCTTTTATTCGTCATATGATTTTAGCTGCAGTTGAAGAATGGCCACATATTCCAGTGGTTATGCATCAGGATCATGGTACATCACCGGGTGTATGTCAGCGTTCAATTCAGCTAGGTTTTTCATCAGTAATGATGGATGGCTCATTAATGAGCGATGGTAAAACACCTTCAAGCTACGATTATAACGTTGATGTAACACGTAAAACAGTTGAAATGGCGCATGCGTGTGGCGTATCTGTAGAGGGTGAGCTAGGTGTATTAGGTTCACTTGAAACTGGTGAAGCGGGTGAAGAAGATGGTGTTGGCGCTGAGGGTAAACTTACCACTGAGCAAATGCTAACAAATCCAGAAGAAGCGGCAGACTTTGTAAATAAAACCCATGTTGATGCGCTGGCTATTGCCTGTGGTACATCACACGGTGCCTACAAATTTACTCGTCCACCAACCGATGACATTTTAGCAATTGATCGTATTAAAGAAATTCACGCGCGTATACCAAATACCCACTTAGTAATGCATGGTTCGTCTTCTGTTCCACAAGAGTGGTTAGAAGTGATCAACCAATACGGTGGCGAAATTCCAGAAACTTACGGCGTGCCAGTTGAGCAAATCGTTGAAGGTATTAAATATGGTGTGCGTAAGGTAAACATTGATACTGACTTACGTTTAGCGTCTACCGGTGCGATTCGTCGTCATTTAGCGATGAACCCGTCTAACTTCGACCCACGTAAGTTTTTAGCTGCTGCAACCCAAGCAATGACTGATATTTGTATCGCTCGTTACGAAGCGTTTGGTACGGCGGGTCAAGCAAGTAAAATTAAGCCAATTTCATTAGATGAAATGCACCTTAAATACTTAAGCGGTGAGTTAAACCCAAAAATAAAATAATGAGCCAATAACGGCGATACTCTCGCACTCATTATAAAAAGCCAGTTGCTTACGCACTGGCTTTTTTGATCTGTAAGAGTTCAGTATTTTACTTACCGATAAATCTGGGATCACTCGATTACTAACTAACCTTATCTGGGATCATTACTTTACTAAGTGAAGGGCTTAAAGTGACGCATTTTGTACTTTTAAGTGTCGAACATCATAATTAATGGATAAAAATCACACAGTAAATCATTGGTTTAGCTTTGTTAGTGGGTAAAATAGTGATCCGAAAAGGGATCTGCTTGATAAAACTCTGATCCTTGTATTTAAGATCATAATAAACCTGATCTAAATAGGTGCCGACTTTTATTATTAAGCCTAAAAATAGCTGCTAGTTAGTAATTTGATGATCCCAAGTTAATATCATAAATAGTGCCTTTAATAACGACTCACTTTACTGCAAACCACTTTTTTATTTACTGCTCAAGATGGTAAAAATATGACATATTCAATTTTTTGTTACTATTTTGTGTTTTTTTTAGTCTCATTTTAATTTAGACGTTACACTTTAATAAAAATGTCATACTTAGTCATAATAATGAAACCTACTCAATAGCCTAAGAGATAAATTGGAATGTCACGTAAAGTATTAGTCGTTGATGACGAAGCACCTATCAGGGAAATGTTGGTTTTTGTTTTAGAACAAAATGGCTTTCAAGCCATTGAGGCAGAAGATTATGATTCTGCAATAGCCGCAATGGTCGAACCTTATCCAGATATGGTGTTACTCGATTGGATGCTACCTGGTGGTAGTGGAATTCAAATCGCTAAAAAATTCAAACAAAATGAACACACACGCCAAATCCCTATCATTATGCTGACTGCTCGCGGCGAAGAAGAAGACAAAATACGCGGTTTAGAAGTCGGTGCTGATGATTACGTTACTAAGCCGTTTTCACCTAAAGAGTTAATGGCGCGTATCAAAGCGGTTATTCGCCGAGTAGCACCTACCTCTTTAGAAGAAGCAATTGAAGTGCACGGCCTGCGCTTGGACCCTATTTCGCATCGTGTTACCTCAGGGGGCAGTGAGCTTGATATGGGGCCAACCGAATTTAGACTATTACACTTTTTTATGACCCATCCAGAGCGGGTTTACAGCCGTGAGCAACTGCTTGATCATGTATGGGGCACGAATGTGTATGTTGAAGACAGAACAGTAGATGTTCATATTCGTCGCTTGCGTAAAGCGATTGCTACGCTTGGACACGACCGCTTAGTACAAACGGTACGCGGAGCTGGTTATCGCTTTTCGAGTAAATTATAGTGTGCTTACAATTAAGCTTACTTAGTTAAGTAGCAATCTATTAACCTAGCTCAGTCAACTTGTCTGCTAGCGTTTATAAGGTAAAGAGCGTGTATGTATCGAGTTATTAACAAGCAGGCGCTAACAAAGCGGCTGTTTGTCTATTTTATACCTTTACTTTTAATTGGGGTGCTTATTGGTGCCCCATTTTTGATGTTGTTTTTGGGCGCTTTTTCGCTACTTATGTGGCATTACCATCAACTTTATCGGTTAAGTGATTGGCTGCATAACCAGCGCAGTTTTAATCCACCAGAAGGTGAAGGGTCGTGGGAGCAAGTATTTGAAGGCATCTATCAGCTGCAACATCGTAATCGTAAAAAGCGTAACGAACTGGCAGAGCTGATACGCCGTTTTCGTGACGGTGCTGAGGCGGTGCCTGATGCTGTTGTTGTATTGCAAAACGATTTATCAATTGTGTGGTGTAATCAACTTGCACTCAAAGTGTTAGGGTTACAATGGCCGGTTGATCATGGTCAGCGTTTAGATAACCTCATTCGCGATCCTAAATTTGCTAAATATATGCGCCGTAAAGAGTTTAGTGATGCACTGGAGCTTGAAAGTGGCCACAGTGTAGAACAAGTACTTGAGTTTAGGGTGATGCCTTATGCTAACACTCAGTTATTGGTGGTAGTACGTGATGTCACCCGTTTAAAGCAGCTTGAGCAGATGCGTAAAGACTTTGTTGCTAATGTGTCTCATGAGCTCAGAACCCCTTTAACGGTTGTTACCGGCTACCTTGAAATGCTCGACAGTGATTCGCTTCCTCCGCCTGCAATGTGGAATAAAGCACAAACTACCATGCTAGAGCAATGTAAACGCATGGATAGTTTAGTGAATCAGTTACTTTCGTTATCACGTATTGAAGGCGCAAAACGCCACAGTAATGATAAGGCAGTAAAGGTACCGCAATTGCTAAAACTGATTGAAACTGAAGCACAGTCTATAAATCAAGATAAAGGCCATCAACTTATTTTTAATATTGATGCGTTACTTGATATTACCGGTGCTGAGGATGAGCTCAGAAGTGCGTTTTCAAACTTAGTATTTAATGCCATTCATTATACTAAGCCAGGTGGTAAAATTGAGGTGTGTTGGCAGCGCAACAATGAACAGGCATGTTTTAGTGTTACCGATAATGGTGATGGTATTGCACCAGAGCATATAAATCGCTTAACTGAGCGTTTTTATCGGGTCGATAAAGCCAGAAGCCGCACCACAGGTGGCTCAGGATTAGGCTTAGCTATTACCAAGCATGTGCTTACTCGCCATGGTAGCCAATTAAAAATTAACAGTGAACAGGGTAAAGGCTCCTGTTTTTCTTTTGCGTTTTCAAGCGATAGGCTGATCTCTATTTCGCCATTAGTGACGAGTAATACTGCTAGTCATAAAAGTGTCATTTAAGAGTCACACCATTGTCATGTACTCACTTTAGAGTGAACCGCAGTTAGGAAATGGGACGAACAAACTGGAGAACCCCAAAATGAAATTTAAAAACTTAGTTGCCGCAATGGGTGTGGCTGTTACAACATTTGTATCTGCGCAAGCAGTAGCATTAGAAGACGGTATGCCTGAGTATCAAAAAATTAGCGGTGTATCAGGTAACTTTTCATCGGTAGGGTCTGATACGTTAGCCAACATGATGACCTTTTGGGCTGAAGAATATAAGCGTATTTACCCAAATGTAAATATTCAAATTCAAGCGGCAGGTTCGTCTACTGCGCCACCAGCATTAACAGAAGGAACGGCAAATTTAGGTCCAATGAGCCGTGCTATGAAGTCGAAAGAAATTGAAGCATTTGAAAAGCGCTATGGCTATAAGCCAACACAAGTACGTGTAGCAATTGATGCATTGGCGGTATTTGTTCATAAAGATAACCCAATTGAAGGGCTGCGTATTGACCAAATCGATGCTATTTTCTCATCAACACGTAAATGTGGCGCACCAGAGCAAGTAAACCGCTGGAGTGATGTTGGTCTAGAAGGTGATTGGGCTGCAAAAGACGTGCAATTATATGGACGTAACTCAGTATCAGGGACTTACGGTTACTTTAAAAAGAAAGCCTTATGTAAAGGCGATTTTCGTAATAACGTGAACGAGCAACCGGGTTCAGCTTCTGTTGTACAGTCAATTTCAGCATCACTAAATGCCATTGGTTATTCTGGCATTGGTTATAAAACATCGGGTGTGCGTACTGTTCCGTTATCTAAAAAAGGTACTAACTTTGTTGATGCCACGCTTGAAAACGTAGCTCAAGGTAAATACCCACTTTCACGTTTCTTATATGTTTATGTAAATAAACACCCAAATAAGCCACTTGGCCCAGTTGAAGCTGAGTTTTTAAAGATGGTACTTTCGCAAGAAGGTCAAAAAATTGTAGAAAAAGATGGTTATGTGCCACTTTCTGCAAAGCTAGTTGAAGTTGAGTTGAAAAAGTTAGGCTTAAAATAAACCGCTAATAATTAAAAAACCGCTCAAATGAGCGGTTTTTTTTGGTTTACAATTTATGCCGATTGATATTAGTCAGCTTTACTTAAGTTTTCAGCTTGTACTTTGCATTGATTATACGCTTCGATGCATTTAGATGAGCAAACCTGTGACTTAAGGCTGTCGGTGGTTGTTTGTTGTTCACAGCTGGTTTCGCATTGATAACTTTGCTGAGCGCATTGGTTAAGTGCTGGATTACCTGCTTGGCTTTGGCACCCTGCCAATGCTGCAAAAGAAAAAGCCACTAGAGTGGTTTTAATAAAAGTTTTCATACTTATCCTTAAAGTGAGGCTACACCAGTATTAAACTTCAACCTGTATATTGTCGATTAATCTAACACTTCCTAAAAAGGCGGCAGCTAAAATAACAAATCGTGTATCTTCGAGTGTAGCAGCTTTTAATGTATCTCGTTGAGCTATCGAAAAATAATCTGGTTTTAGCCCTGCGCTTTCTAAAGTCGCTTTAGCATCAGCTTCAAGAGTAGCAAACGCTTTATTTCCGCTTTTTAGTTGCTGCGCACAGTGATTTAAAGTGTTGAATAAAATCGTAGCGGTTTGCTTTTCATCACTTGATAAATACCCATTGCGTGAGCTCATGGCAAGGCCGCTAACTTCACGCATCGTTGGCACACCAATAATTTCTACTGGTATCGACAAATCACGGGCCATTGTTTTAACAACTTGCAGCTGCTGAAAGTCTTTTTCACCAAAGCAGGCGTAATCAGGTTGGACTAAGTTAAATAGTTTAGTGACAACTGTTGCTACACCTTTAAAATGACCAGGACGTGAGCCGCCGCAATAGCCCATCGAAATACCTGGTACATCAACAAAACTTTGCACCCCTAAGCCATTTGGGTAAATAGCCTCTACACTGGGGATAAACAAAATATCCGTTTCAAGATCGGCTAAACCTTGTTTATCGGCATCTAAGGTACGCGGATAATTGTCTAGATCTTCATTAGCACCAAATTGCATCGGGTTAACAAAAATACTAACAACGACTTTGTCGGCCAGTGTTTTTGCTTTTTCTACCAACGAAAAGTGACCGCGGTGCAGGTTACCCATAGTAGGTACTAGTGCAACACTTAAACCCGCTTGGCGCCAAGCTCTTATTTGACTGCGTAATGATTTAATTTCAGTGATTGACTGCATTATTTAAACTCGTGTTCAGCGCTTGGAAAAACGCCGCTTTTAACATCGTTACAATACTTTTTAACAGCGGCAGGCATATTGCCTGTTTCGAGTAAAAAGTTTTTTGAAAATTTAGGAATGTAGCCTGCAGAAATACCGACTAAATCGTGCATAACCAAAATTTGGCCATCGGTTACATTGCCCGCACCAATCCCTATAGTCGGAATGCTTAATGAGTCAGTAATACGTTTTGCTAAGGCACTTGGAATACACTCAAGCACGAGTAGTTGAGCACCCGCTGCCTCTAATGCTTTTGCATCGGCAATAATTTTTTGTGCTTGTGCTTCTTCACGGCCTTGAATTTTAAAACCACCAAATACGTGCACAGATTGCGGCGTAAGCCCTAAATGCCCACACACCGGAATACCTTGCTGAGTAAGTGATTTAATGCTGTCATGCAGCCATTCGCCACCTTCAAGCTTGATCATATTAGCACCTGCGCGCATCAACTCTGCGGCATTTTTACACGCATCATTTGGATTTGCATAGGTCATAAACGGTAGGTCGGCAATAACAAATAGGTCACGGCTTCCAGCGCGAACACAGCGAGTATGGTACGCAATTTCTTGGTTTGTCACAGCGAGTGTGTCATCGCCACCTTGTAATACCATTCCCAAAGAATCACCGACCAAAACAACTTCAACGCCATTCTCATGAAATAACTTAGCAAAACTGGCATCATAAGCTGTTAACGCAGTGATTTTATTACTTTCAGCCTTCATTTTATTCAAAGTTGAAACGGTTATTTTAGACATAATATTCTCGCAGACATAAGCATTAGTTAATTACAGCGGTAATTGTTGTAAGTCGTTAAGCGGTAGGTTATTTGCTATCTGTTTGATAGATGCGCCGCTTGGTAAAATAAGTTCGGGTGCAATTTCTTGCAGCGGGTAAACAACAAATTCTCTCTCGTTTAACCCGTAATGAGGCACCGTTAAACGTTTAGTATTTATAACCTGCTCACCAAATAATAAAATATCAATATCCAGTGTGCGTGCGCCCCAGCGCTCAGCCTTTCTGACTCGACCATGCTCCAGCTCTATGGCTTGCGTTAAATCAAGTAACTGCTCTGGCTGTAGCGAGGTATTGATACAGGCAACCGCGTTCACATAATCGGGTTGATCTTGTGGCCCCATAGGCTTGCTCGCATAATAATGTGAGCAAGCGATAAACTCACTGTTAGGCAAGTTTTTAAGTGCAACAACAGCATCATCAAGTTGTTTTTTAGGTGTATTAAGGTTGGCACCTAAGCCTAAATAGACACGTTGCATTATTTACTCAGCTGGTTTTTTAGTGGTGCGCCGACGAGAACGCTTACGTGGTTTTGGTCCACCTTGATGACCTAGCTCTCGCACCATTTCTTTTTGGCCATTAATATCTTGACTCAAGTACTGTGTCCACCACTGTGCAAGCTCTGTATGCTCAGTTTCACCGGCATCAACACGCAGTAGTAAAAAGTCATAAGCGGCTTTAAAACGAGGCTGTTGTGTTAAGCGATAGGCACGTTGGCCTGCACGTTTGTCTAAACGTTGTTGAATATGCCAAATATCACGGGCGCCTAACGTAAAGCGTTTTGGTACTGCAATATGCTGAGCGTTCTCACTAAGTACTTTATTAATTGCTTGGGCAAAGGCATCGTATTCAGAGAGTTGTTCTTGACGTCGAATTTTTTCAGTACGTTCAACCAATGGAAACCACAGTAACGCTGCAAATACAAACGCAGGGGTGACTTTTTTCTCTGCATTAATGCGGATGTCAGTGTTTGCAAACATTTGCTTGATGAAGGTTTCTTCAAGCCCGCCTGGGTTTTTATCTAAAATGCGGTCAAGCTCTGGGAATAACGATTTAAATAACCCGTATTTGCGCAGCATTAAAAAGTTTTGTTGTGCTTTGCCGTTTAAAAACAGCTTGAGTATTTCTTCAAACAAACGTGCCGGTGGAATGTTATCAAGCAAGCTAGCTAGAGCGGTGATTGGCTTTTCGCTTGCAGGTGCTATTTGCATATCGAGTTTAGTAGCAAAGCGCACTGCACGAAGCATACGCACGGGGTCTTCACGATAGCGTGTTTCAGGATCGCCAATTAACTCAATTTGTTTTGCCTTTATGGCCGCTAAACCATTGGCGTAATCATAAATACAAAAATCATTGATTGAGTAATATAAGGCATTGATTGAAAAATCACGACGCTCGGCATCTTCTTCAATGCTGCCAAATACGTTGTCGCGAAGTAGTTGCCCATGTTCGCTTGATTGGCTAATTTGATTTTTGTCTTCTTGTGCTTCGTGATGGCCGCGCATGGTGGCCACTTCAATAATCTCACGACCAAAAACAATGTGCGCTAAACGAAAGCGGCGGCCAATTAAACGGCAGTTACGAAACAGTTTTTTAACTTGCTCAGGGGTTGCATTGGTTACAACATCAAAATCTTTGGGTTGTTGACCTAACAATACATCGCGAATGCAACCACCAACTAAGTAGGCATCATAGCCACCATCTTTTAGGCGATAGAGTACTTTGATTGCATTTGGGCTAAATTGTTTGCGAGAAATACCATGCTCACCTCGAGGGATCACCAACGGTTCACTGCTGATTGCGACATCTTCGGCACTGGCATTCGGGCCGATAATTTGTCGACAAAATTGAAAAAGCTTGGAAATAATAGTCTGTCTCCTAGAGAAGCGGTTGATTGACTCGCCATTGCAATCAAAATGACAACAAGTACCTTCTCATAGAGCTGTACTTACTGTTTTATGTAATTAGCATATATTTAGGCGGCTATCATATACCAGCAAGGTGGAAAAATTAAGTTGCAGTGCTGAAATTAAGCCATTTTTAACGATTTTATTTGAATTTGTTATACCCAATCCGCGAAAGAGCGTTAAATCTGTATTTCACGCGTAGTGGGAACGCGGCTTAAGTTAAAATGTGCCACGCCCCAAGCAAGTAATTGCTCTGTGGTTAAATCCATAAGTTGGTCGTGGGTTGGCAAACCTAAAAAGTTAAATACCGCTATCAAAGTCGGTTTGGGATTTTGTTTGCAAATAGCGGGGGCGTAATTTTGTTTAGAGAGTTTAAATCCAGGTTTTGCTACCGCTAAAGGTAAATGAGCAAATTCTGGAATAGGGTTATTAAGTTGCTTAAACAGACTTATTTGACGGGCGGTAGGTTCAAGTAGATCAGCGCCTCGTACAATTCGATTGATCCCTTGCTCAATGTCATCAATAACCACCACCAGTTGATAGGCAAATAAACCGTCGCTACGTTTTATAATGTAATCTTCATGGGCCAGAGCAGGGTCAACGTCAATACGCCCCTGAATAAGGTCGTTATAAGTCACAGTTGCATGGCATTGAGTTAAGCGAAGGGCATGACCCTGTTCACTGAGTTGGCTATGTTTACATTGCCCTTGATAAATTCCACCTAGCGCTTTTATTTGCTTACGAGAGCATTGGCAGGCATAAATAAGCTGTTGTTTTGACAGTGAGTTTACTGCATCTTGATAAATAGTAAGACGCTGTGTTTGATACACAACGTTTTCATCCCAATTAAGGCTGTAGGCGTCTAAGGTATTTAGGATATCGGTGGCTGCGCCTTTAACAACGCGAGTGGTGTCTATATCTTCAATGCGTACTAACCATTTCCCTTGGTTAACTTTTGCATCTAGGTAGCTACCTACAGCCGCCACAAGTGAGCCAAAATGTAACGGCCCCGAAGGAGACGGTGCAAATCGGCCGCGATAGTCAGATACTTGCGCGGTAACGGCTGTAGAAGACATGGCTATAACTTAATTAGCCGCGTCCAGCTTGTTTTTCTTTAATTTCGGCAAGTGTTTTACAGTCTACGCATAAATCAGCAGTAGGACGTGCTTCTAAACGACGAATGCCAATTTCAATGCCACAAGACTCACAAAAACCAAACTCGTCTTCTTTAATTAAGTTGATTGTTTTTTCAATTTTCTTAATTAATTTGCGTTCGCGGTCACGAGTACGAAGCTCTAATGAGAACTCTTCTTCTTGTGCTGCGCGGTCAACGGGATCAGGAAAGTTAGCTGCTTCGTCTTGCATGTGTGACTTAGTACGATCAACTTCGTTCCGTAAATCATTACGCCAAGTTTCTAAAATTGTTTTAAAATGAGCACGTTGTGCTTCATTCATGTACTCTTCACCCGGTTTTTCTTGGTATGGTTCTAAACCGGCTTGAGCCAATAAACCATGTCTTTTTTGGTCTGGCATAACTCTCTCCTAAATCCTTAATTTAATGCCTCAGCATTAGCCGGCGGTATAAATAACAGAAACTCATACCCTAGGCAAATTTATTTTTAAATAATCGAATTAGCTTCAACCCTGTTTACCCATATAAAAGTAGCAAAAGCAGTGTTTATACTTTTTTATTACAGTATCGGTTTATAAACTGGCGTTGTTATGTGGGCAAAAATAATAAAAACAACTTATCTTTTACTTTTCGGTTAAGTATTTTTTTAGGCGTAATACAATACCAGCGTTTAAAAGCACGCTGTTCAGAAAAGCCCAGCAAAGTGCATATTTAACAAATTGCACTCTTATTTTAGTAATATTAATTGCGCTTTAAGAGCTTATTAGTGAATTGAGCAAATTAATCAGATTTTATTCATACGCTTAATTTGGCGATTCAACAAAGTTTATTTTTTCAATTAAAGTAACTTCACTCGCTGAAATGTGTGCTTTATAAGCTAATACTTCTACGCCTTGCTCAATGGCCTCGCTAAGCAATTGTGCATAGGTTGGGTCAATATGCACCGCAGCACTGACTTGTGTGATGCCTTGGTGCAGCACTGCAAATAGTAATACCGCTCGATGCCCTTGTTTTACCATGTCGATTAATTCACGAATATGCTTTTGCCCACGAACAGTTTGGGCGTCAGGGAAGTAGCCTTGACCACTTTGTGGACGATCTTCGCTCAGCAGCGTGACTGATTTAACTTCAACATAGCAATTGGCTTTGCTGCTGTGGGTAAGTAAAAAGTCGATGCGGCTGTTTTCACTGCCATACTTCACTTCACTTTGTATGTGTTGATAGCCTGTAAGCTCATCAATAACCCTATTATTAAGTGCTTCTTCGACCACTTTATTGGCGATAGCGGTATTTACACAAATAAGCTGTGATACATTATTTTGCGTCAGCTCTAATGACTGCGGGTACTTTCGCTTGGTATTACTGCTGGTGGAATAAAAGGCAGTAAAACCGGCATCGGCACAGCCCGTCATCTTACCCGTATTAGCACAGTGAGCGGTAAAAGTAGTGCCATCACTGAGCTCTAAATCAGCTAAAAAGCGTTTGTAACGCTTTAATAAAGTGGCAGATTGTAATGGCGGGGTGTACTTCATTTATGACTTCCTTATGTAACCTGAGCGCTGGATAATAAGTTTATTTCAAGTAGTTGTTTTAGCGCTAACTGCGTTGAGTTCATTTTTTCTAGAGATAATAAACTTAAATATTTTTATAGCTCAATATGTTAGCAAATTTATTAACCCGAGTTTAGGGTAAGTGAAATTGAGGTTTACAGGCAGGTTGAGGTTATTCACCTCAAGCTGTTGGGAACTTAAGCGCTCTATAGTAAACTCAACCGCACATTTAAGTGCAAGGATATTCTAACATGAGTGAAAAATTTGTTGTTCAATTAAGCGAGCAGTTGGCACCAGGGCATTGGGGCGAAAGTGCGTCATTATCTTTTAACGAACACGGCGCAACGGTTCATTTATCTGAGCAAGAAACATTAAAAAATGTGCAAAAAGCGGGTCGTACAATTGCAAATCAAGGCATTAAAAATGTTGTTCTTGAGGGTGATGTATGGTGCACAGAGAGCCAATGGGCTTTTTACCAAGGCTTTGTATCACCAAAAGTACTAAACGGTGTTGAGTTTGTTGATAACGCACAATCTGATCTTAAAGAACTCGCTGATTTAAAAGCATCGGCAACGTGGGCGCGCGAAATGATCAATGGTACCGCCGATGACATTTACCCAGAAAGCTTAGCTGAAAAAGCCGCTGAATTTATTCAATCACTTGCACCAGAGCATGTTAGCTATCAAATCATAAAAGGTGATGCGCTATTAGAACAGCAGTGGATTGGTATTCATGCCGTTGGTCGTGGTAGTGAGCGTCCGCCAGTATTACTTGAGCTTGATTACAACCCAACTGGCGATGAGAACGCACCGGTAAGCGCAGCTCTTGTTGGTAAAGGTATTACGTTTGACTCAGGTGGTTACTCAATTAAACCAAGCGAAGGTATGTTGGGTATGAAGTGCGACATGGGTGGTGCAGCAACGGTAACCGCAGGTTTGGCACTGGCAATTAGCCGTGGCGTAGAAAAGCGTATTAAGTTGTTTTTATGTTGTGCAGAGAACTTAATTTCGGGTAATGCATACAAACTAGGTGACATTCTTACTTACAAAAATGGCACAACCGTTGAAATTGTAAATACCGATGCTGAAGGACGTTTAGTATTGGCTGATGGCTTAATGGCCGCAGGCGAGACAGGCGCTCCACTTATTATTGATGCGGCAACCCTTACTGGTGCCGCCCTTGTTGCTGTTGGTCAAGAGTACAATGCATTGTTTGCCCTTGATAAAGAGCTAGTGCGTGAAGTGGAAGACTTTGCGTCACAAGAAATGGAAGCCGCATGGCCATTACCACTTGAAAAATGGCATCAACAAAACTGCCCATCGCCGTATGCGGATACAGCAAATAGCCGCGCCCAAAAAGGCGGTGGTTTCGGTGGTGCATCTAACGCCGCTGGTTTCTTATCTCGCTTTGTGCCAAACGATGGCAAAGGCTGGGTACACATCGATTTAGCTGCTGCATTTAATATGGGTGGTAGCACAAGTCAATGGGCTTCAGGTGCAACTACACAAGGTATGCGCACCGTAGCACGTACCCTACTTGAAAAGGCATAATCTACTGAGATTACGCATTAGTTAAAAAATAGGTACCTTAGGGTGCCTATTTTTTTATCCGCCAAACAAGCAATTTTGTTTTATTTACGGTAAAATCCTTCGCCATTACGTGTTTGGGCATCTATTTTTATTTAAACCTCGCTCAAATATTATACATACCACTGGGATCCTTACTATGTCAGAAAAGTGCTATATCACGGCTCAACAATTACTTGAAGATTCATTCCGCGTAGCGGCACAAGTGTATAAAGATGGCTTTCGTCCAGATTTTATTATTGGTATATGGCGCGGTGGTGCTCCAATTGGGATTGCGGTTCAGGAATATTATGATTACAAAGGCATAGAAACGGATCACATTGCGGTTCGTACCTCGTCTTATTACGGTATTGGTAAGCAATCAAAAGAAATCAAAGTACATGGTTTACACTACATAGTTGAAAACGCAAATGCAGGTGACTCCTTATTGATTGTTGACGATGTTTTTGACTCAGGTCGTAGTATTGTAGCGTTAAAAGAGAAGCTCTCTGAGCTAATGCGTTTAAACTTACCACGTGATATTCGTATTGCTTGTCCATACTACAAGCCAAAAAATTCAAAAGTAGATACAGTGCCTGATTACTACATTCATGAATCTGAAGAATGGTTAGTATTCCCGCATGAATTATCAGGTTTAACGCCGGATGAAATTATTGAAGGTAAATCTGATTTAGCTAAAATCCACGATATTTTACTTGAAAAGTAAGTATTACTTTAAACAATAAAAAAGGCCTTAATGGCCTTTTTTATTATCTTTAAAGCTGTGCAAAGCTATCTACATAGTCACTTAATTTGGGTATATCGACAGCTTGTAGTCCTTGCGTGCTTCTTTGCACTAAGTTTTTCTCTACTAACTCACTCACTACACGCCTGTATGCACGCTCAGTGGTTGCAAAGCGCTCAGCTTCTGCATTTACCGTAGGGTAAGCACGTAACAAGGTGGGATTGTTATTCTCTGCACGTAATAAGCAGTCTTTGGCAATATTGTAGCTCAACGGCAGTAACAGCTTATCTAAATTAATTTTTTGATTTTCTTGAAACTTAGCCGCAATCGTTTGCGCCGTATATAAGCTTAGCTCGGGTTTATCGAGCAATAATGCGCGCCAATGTTTTAATTCAATCAAGTTATACGTGACATCACTAAAGCAGGTTACCGTGTAAATGCAGGGGTTATTATTAAGTGCTTCAATTTCGCCAATTAGGGTATTGTTACAGTCGAGTTGGCCAAGAAGCAGGCGCCTGCCATTACCTACATCGTAACTAAACGATACAGTTCCACTTCGCACTAACACCAACTTAGTTAACGGTTGGTCTTGCTGTATTAATATTTCTTTTTTTGATTGCTGAAAACTACTGCCGGCAAACGTCAGCAGTTGATCAACAAGGTAACTGGAAAAATGGTATTGAAACATCAATCATGCTCTTCGGACAATTGTCCTATTTATTACACCTTAATGACGATAGCATTAAGATTAAGAATTTATGCTAACTTGCCCACGCCGTTAAGATAATTAATAGCGTTAAATGACCTTCATTCTTCCGTGTAATGATTAAAAATTGTGGTATTAACCAGTATATTTTAAGGTTTTATTGGTAAGTTAGCTTTTTTATTTTAACTACTGCGTAGCGTAGCTTAATAATGTACTAAAATTTAACGCATAATACTAACCTAAAGCCTAGGAGAGAACAATTGAGTTGGGAATATTTAGGTTATTTAGCATCCGTCTTATTAGTCATATCATTAACCATGACTGATGTAACCAAACTACGTTGGTTTAATTTATTGGGCTGTATTGCGTTTACTTTTTACGGTGCGGCTATAGGCTCAGTGCCGGTGGCTTTTACCAACGGCTTGTTGGCTTTGGTTAATATTTATCACATTATTAAGCTATATCGTCAGTCAAAAGTTGATACAAAAAAGGGTTAACGCAAGTTAACCCTTTTTTGTTTTTAATTACTCAGCTTTTGCGACGTCTTTTTCGTAGCGTAACGTACCCGCAATCCAGGTTTGCAGCACCTGAGTTTTGTATAGCTGCTCAATGGGGACTTTAAAGTAGTCTTGATCAACCAGTATAAAGTCAGCCCATTTACCTTGCTCTAAACTCCCTAGCTTAAACTCTTGATGCGCTGCATACGCGCCGCCAAGGGTAAACGCACGTAATGCATCTTCTCTGCTTAACACTTCACTGGCGCGCCAACCGTTTTCAGGCAATTGATTATGATCCATACGTGTAATGGCAGAATATAAGCCATCAAACGGGTTCGCCAGCTCGACAGGGTAATCAGAACCCGCTGCAATAGTCGACCCCTGCTCTAAGAATGTTTGCCAAGCGTATGCGCCTTGGAGTTGTTTATCGGTTAAACGCTGCTCTGCCATATGCATGTCAGATGTAGCATGCACAGGTTGCATTGATGGAATTATTTTCAGGGTTTTAAAGCGCGGAATATCCTCTGGCGAGACTATTTGTGCATGCTCCATGCGATTACGCAGTAGTATACCACCGGTTTGCTTAAATACATTTTGATAGGCATCGAGCACAATTTTATTTGCTCTATCGCCAATGGCGTGGGTATTTGCACTAAACCCGCTTTTAAAAGTGAGTGTAAATAATTGTTCTAGCTTTTGTTGGGTTTCAAGCATTAGGCCAAAGTGGTTTGCTCTGTCTGCGTATTCTTCAATAAGCGCGGCACCGCGTGACCCTAATGCACCATCAGCGTAAATTTTTACACTGCGAATAGATAAAAAATCTTGAGCATCTTGATACCGACCCGCTTTAAGCATCATGTTTAAATCTGGGCTTGCTGCACTTAACATCGCTACAATTCTAAGCGGTAATGTACCTAACTCAGCGTGCTGTTTATAAACTTGCCACGTGGTTTTATCAATACCTGCATCGTGAGTTGAGGTAATGCCTAAGCTTAACAAATGTTTACCTGCGGCATCTAATGCATTGCTAACCGATTGCGCAGACGTTGCAGGCATATGCTGGGTAACCAAGGTTTCTGCTTTATCTATAAAAATACCGGTTGGTTTGCCAAACTCGTCTTTTATAATTTCTCCACCTGCTGGGGCTGGTGTGTCAGCATTAATATTGGCAAGTTCTAGTGCTTTTGAATTAACCCAAATAGCATGGCTATCTACTCGCGATAAAATAACAGGGCGGTCGCTGACGACTTTGTCTAAATCAGCAGCGGTAGGGAAACGCGTGTCGGACCATAGCTCTTGGTTCCAGCCCCGACCAATAATCCAACCTTCTTTGCCTTTGGCAAATTCGTTGAGCTTAGCGGTTATTTCATCTACCGATTTTGCGCCGCGCACATCCAGCTGTGACAAGTTTTCACCGAGGCCAATTACGTGTCCGTGGGCATCAATGAGCCCTGGTAATAAGGTTTTTCCATTGGCGTCAATTAGGGTTGCGCCCGGGAAGCTATTTTTTAAGCTGTCAGGACCTGTTTTTACAACTTTGCCATCTTTTATGACTAAGGTTGTAAATGTATTTACTTCGCCATGGCGCATTTTTCCTTTGTATAAAGGGGTGTAGCCATTGGCATTATATATTACTTTCGTTTGTGCAATTGCCACACTAGATAAGGCGCAGAGGCTTGCTAGTAATACCGGTTTAATTAATTTATTGAGTCGCATAAGAGGTATGTTGTTATTATTTGTACTATCACAGTAGCAAACTCAAATTTAGAATACCAATAGCATAATTTATTAATAGTCGAATAAGCCCAGTTTTTAGCTAGAGCAAGCAAATTCAGGGTAGGATAGGGTGCGTGTTAACAGGAAAGAATTTGTTTAATCTTCTCAAATAAAGCCTAATTAACTAGGCTTTATTTGAGGGAGCTATTTATTTACTGGCGTACAAACTATATTCGCTTAATGACAATTGTGCGTCTTTGTCACGGTCGTAGCTGCCAAAGCGTGACCATAAAGCAGGATCACTGGCAGTTTCCGAACGAGTTAAAAAACCATCTTGATTACGGTCAAGTTTTTCAAATTCTGAGGCAATATAGCTGCTTGTCGCAAAGCTCATGCAGCTAACAACAGTAAGCGTTAGCAAAATAATATGGCGGATAGGTTTCATCTAAATACTCAGTATAAATTGGTGGTTAGATAGTTTTTAAACTCAGTTAAAGAAATTCTGTTGTCTTGATTTTCATCCCAATTTGAAAATGAGTCTAATAGCTGAGGCTGAGCAGCAAGCTCGCTATGGGTTAAATACCCGTCGTTGTTGGTGTCTAGATGTTCAAAGCGTTGCTTTACATCAAGTGCAAATGCACTATGGCTAACAAATAGTAAAGCACCAATAAGGAGAAGCTGTATTTTCATGGTTGGCGTTCCAAGGCATATTTTAATTGCTGGCAGTAATGAAATAAAGCACTTGCCATAATTTAAATCCCAACATTAAATCCGTTTACACACTCCCTCAGGGATTATGGCAAGTGCTTTTAACTCTATACTAATAGATTAAACTTGAATCTAAACTTAAGGTTTAAAGTTTTGGAATTCTTTTTTAGAAATCATCTCGTTATTATCTTTGTCTAAATCGGCAAACTGCTTAAGTAATTGTTTATCTTGCCTTGCCTCAACAAGCGATATTTGGTCATCCATATTTTTATCTAAATGCATAAAACGTACATTTAATGGCGATGCCAGTGCGGTGGCACTAATAGCTAAAAATAGGAGCGAAAAAGCACCAATTAGTTGTTTCATGAATGTACTCCTTTATTTTATAAACAGCTTAAATTCGTTTAGAGATATGAGCCCGTTTTCATCGGTGTCTATCTGTGCAAAGTTCTCATGTAATAAAGCATCTTCACCTGCTTCAGCTTCACTCAATGTGCCATTACTGTCTTTGTCTAAACGATTAAATTCAGCATCTACATCAAGAGCGAATAAATGAGTACTGGTTAGGCACAAACCGATAAGTGCAGCGTTCTGTAAATTGTTTCTGAACATTCCTTGGCTCTTTTTAGATTAATATTAATGTTCTCGTAACAAAAATGATGCCAATATTTATTTTTATTAATAATCAGTGAGTTATGTTTTTTTGTGGTGATTGGTGCGTAATTTTTACAAGTAACTGTGTGTTTTATGCAACAATTTTGCAGTTATAAGCGTTTAAAATTTTTTAAATCAATTGCTTAACTTGTCGCTATTTAGAGACAGCAGGGTTTTTATCCTTGATGGTTCAGCGAGTGTATAAGTTGAGCGCTTAATAATAGAACGTTTAAAAATAGCAAAGGACTTTTGTATGCCCGCAGTCATGGCTGAAAAATATAAAGCATTGATAAATTGGCGCCCCAATTTAATTGGCCAGTTTGTAATCAGCATGCTGTTGTCGCTGTTGCCCTTATCTATAGTGGTTATTGTGTTTTTAAATGTATTAAATAAGCAATTAGCGGTCACTCAGCAAATTGTGAGTAATAATTACCAAGTAACTAAGTCGTTTAATGTGCTTAAGCAAGAGCTTAATAGTTTAGAAAGGGCAACAAGACAAAACTGGGTATTAAAGAGCGACTCACTCGATAAGCTAATCGTAGATAAATGGCAATCATCATTGCAAAACATCAATGAGCTAAAACAGCTTTCAAATAACCAAGCAAATACACACCAATGGCAACGGCTAACGGATACTTTGCAAACGGCGCATACTCAACTTGTGGTT
Source organism: Pseudoalteromonas sp. G5_S1_54_S4 (assembly GCF_054968565.1). Classification (NCBI taxonomy): domain Bacteria; kingdom Pseudomonadati; phylum Pseudomonadota; class Gammaproteobacteria; order Alteromonadales; family Pseudoalteromonadaceae; genus Pseudoalteromonas; species Pseudoalteromonas sp. G5_S1_54_S4. Next base: position 36,390 of record NZ_JBQKUL010000025.1, read on the forward strand.
GAAGCGCGTCAACAAGCTGAATTATTTGTGCCAATCAGCGAAATATTAGCGGAGCTAACATTGTGGTTACGTGAGGAAAATGAAGCCAAAATCACTCAAAACCAAATTAAGCTCACAAATTTACAAGCTTCCTTTATAAACTGGTTGATTGCACTTACGCCTTTAACGCTGCTTGTTGGCGGCGGTTTTTTGTGGCGCATAAGCGGGCGCTTAAAAAGCTTAACCTCAGTGATTGATAAGTTAGGCCAAGGAGATTGGCAGCAAAAAATATCGGTGCAAGGGTCGGCTGAACTCATAGAGTTAGGTAACAAGTTGCAGTGGGTGCAAGCGCAGCTGCATATGTTAGAACAACAAAAAGATACATTTTTACGCCACGTTACTCACGAATTAAAAACCCCTTTGGCTTCTATGGTTGAGGGCACTGAATTACTAGCCGATGAAATCGTTGGCCCCATCAATAACGAGCAAAAAGCGGTACTTGGGCTGATCAGTCAATCGATGGTGAGGCTACGTACTATGATAGACAGTTTATTGAGTTATAACGCCATTCGCACCAGTAAAGACAACGTCAGTGAAGTGGAATTTAACCAGCTAATAAAAAAGGTAAATAACCACTTTGAGCACCGCTTAAATGCGCGAGAACAATCGCTTATTTGGCACAATAGTTTACCTAATATTTCTCTTAGTTTGCCAAGGGAGTTAATTGAAATGATTTTAATTCAGTTAATTTCCAATGGCTTAAAGTTTTCTCAGCCAAACCAATTCGTTACTATTAGCTTGAGTCTAGAAAATAACGGCCTAAATATGCAGGTAGCAGATGAGGGCTGTGGCATTAAAGAGCATGAAAGAGAGCATGTTTTTGGGGCGTTTTATCAAGGTAAACATATCAAAGAGATTAGCTTACAAGGCAGTGGTTTAGGCCTTACTATAGTCAAAGAGTCAGTTGAACAGTTACATGGGCAACTAAAAATTGAGCATAATGAGCCGCAAGGCTGTCGATTTAACATTGTCATCCCCTATAAAAATAAAGGAGTTAAATAATATGTCTGCGCGTTTAATGGCTATTGTATGGCTAACCAGCAGTATTGTTTTTTTATCTGGGTGTGAAATAACAAACACTCAAACACAGGGGGAATCAGCATTAAATGTACCCTCTCAGCCAGGTAGCAAAACGAATCAGCCAAACCCCAAACCTCGGCCAAAATCAGAGCCAATATATCCCTCTGCAGCGCAAGTTATTGCTTGGCATGCCAATCAGTGCGGTGGTTTTAAATTAGCGCCCAGTAATGAAACCTACTTAGGGGAGCAAGCACTAAAAGCGTTTTTTAGTACAGCATGTTTAAAGCTTAGTAGTGACCCCAATACTGTGATGAGTCAATTACTTAAGCTGGATCAGGCGTACTATTGGCCCGATGATATAAAGCACTATTTATGGCTGCAAAAACAGCATGTATTAATGCAAATAGATGCAAAAAAACAACAGCAAGCATTGAACGCCAAAATGCAAAAAACCTTGTCGTCATTAGCCGCAATTGAACAGCAACTTTTATTACGTGAAGAAACCAAGGAGCAGTAACTATGTCAGTCACACTTCCATCAAGTGCTAAAGTTTTACTCGTTGATGATGATGCCAGCTTGCTGCAATTACTGGCGATTCGAATTCAATCAAAGGGTTATGAAGTAACGACCTGTGATAGTGGTATGAACGCATTACAACTACTTAAAAACCAAGTGTTTGATGCGGTGATCACCGATTTAAGAATGGATGAAATGGACGGCATGGCGCTGCACCGACAGCTGCAAAACCGCTACCCTGCGTTGCCTGTTATTATGATGACGGCTCATGGATCTATCCCTGATGCGGTAGAGGCCACCAAGCAAGGTATTTTTGCCTTTATCACAAAACCCGTTGATAAAGATGAGCTGTTTGACAGCCTAGCCAAAGTCATTGAGATACATGGGGTTAATAATGATGAAGTCGCCCCGCAAAGTAATATTGTCACCCGCAGTGGCGCTATGCTGCATTTGCTGGAGCAAGTGAAACTATTAGGGCCTACACAAGTTAACGTGCTTATTTCTGGTGCCAGCGGTACCGGTAAAGAGTTGCTTGCGCAGGCGATTCATCAGCATAGCCATGTTAGTGATGGTCCATTTGTGGCAATAAACTGTGGGGCCGTGCCTGGTGAGCTATTAGAATCAGAGTTATTTGGTCATAAAAAAGGGGCATTTACAGGAGCTGTAAAAGATCATCAAGGCCTATTTCAGCAAGCGCAAGGCGGTACCTTATTTTTAGATGAGATTGGTGATATGCCGCTTAATTTACAAGTTAAGTTGTTGCGTGTGCTGCAAGAAAAAACCATTCGCCCAGTGGGCTTTCAAGAAGAAATTCCTATTAATGTGCGAATTGTTTCTGCAACCCACAAAAACCTGCCTGAAGCGATTAGTAATCAACAGTTTAGAGAAGATTTATACTACCGGTTAAACGTCGTAAACTTAAAGTTGCCCCCGCTGTGTGAACGCCGTGAAGATATTAGCTTATTAGCCAACTTTTTTAGTGCCAACATCGCAAAGCGTATGGAGCAAAAAGAAAAGCGCTTTGCAAACGATGCCATGCATGCCCTAGTAAGGTATGATTGGCCAGGTAATATACGTCAATTACAAAATGTAGTGGAGCAGGTGGTTGCGTTGACTCCTAGTGAGGTTATATCTGAACATTTAGTGCTTAGTGCCCTAAACAGTAATGAAAGTAACGTTGAGCCATTATCACTTAATGAAGCTAAAAAAGAATTTGAACGAGACTATGTAATTAATACCCTGAAAATGGCAGGGGGCAATGTGGCAGAAGGCGCCAAACTTGCCAAGCGTAATCGTTCTGATTTTTATAAGTTGATTAAAAAGCATGAGATTGACGTAGATAGTTTAATTTAATTTGGTTTTTAAAAGGAAGTGAGCATGCAGTTATTCATGGTGTATTTAGGTGGACGCATTCAAGGTTGTCACATAGAAATGCACGACGTACGTTTTGTGGTAGGCCAAAATATTGAGCAAACCTATACCAAACTAAAAAGCCAATGGGTGGGTGATAAAAACAGTGTACACATGGATAGCTACATGGCGGTTAATCATATTGATGGTTATAAAATCGAGGTGGTTGATAGTTATGTAGAGCAAAATAAGCAACTTTATTTTGTTAACTTAGGTGCTTACAGAAGCGACTCAATGGCAGAGCAACACGACTTTGCTTTGTATGTCGCCAGCAGTAGTGAAGAAGCGAAACAACGCGCTAAAAATGACTTATTAGCAGGGCTGAGTCATCTTCATAAAGATGATTTATATGATGTTGATGACTGCTTTGCGATTGATTTACTCGATAGTCAGCTTAATATTAAGCTAACCCCAAGCGGCCAAGCGCAACCAATTAAACCGGACTGGTTTGGTTATTATGTATTATAGTTGCTAAGCATTTGTTTGGATATTGTGTGAAAAAGTATGCGTTTATACTTTTGCTAGTTGGCTTAAGTGGCTGTAAATCACTGTCGGGTTTACCGCCCGTTGTTGATTTAAATAAACTGGTAAAGCAAGTAAAAAACGACCCGACCAATGTGGTTGCAATTCACAAGCAAGCTCAAAAAACACACCGCTCTATTAAAGCGCAGGTTGGTAGCGTAAAACAGCTTTTAGCCGCATTAGAAAGCGTTGTTGGGCGCAAGTGGGGTAAGCAAAATACGCAAGAGCCTAGTGCAAAAAAATACGTCAAATACAGTAATGATTACCAAGCTCGTGCCATTATTGATTTTGAGCAAGGCACTGTAAAAGTAGAAACCATCGCGTTAAAAAATACAATAAGCTTGTTACAGCAGGCCATTGTTATGACCCTACTGACCTCCAGCGACCCCGATAAAACCGATATTTTTACCAGCGAAGCCCCCATATTAGAAGGCGAACCGTTTTTATATCAACAAGTACTCGACCAAGATAAGTTACCAATAAAATACTCTTGGCGGGCGAATCGGTTTGCGCGTTATTTAGTGAGTAATCGCTTACAAAAAAGGCGTCAGTATGGGCATCTTATTTCGTCGGTTAGCTTTGATTTAGTGGAGCAAAACACCCATTTAAGAAAGCAAAAGTACAGTGATTATGTGCTGGCGGCTGCAAAAAAATATCAAATATCGGCAGCACTTATTTATGCCATTATTGAAACCGAAAGTAGCTTTAATCCACATGCGGTGAGCTCATCAAACGCATATGGATTAATGCAAGTGATCCCCGCAACTGCAGGGCGGGATGTGTATCAAAAAATTAAAAAAGTACCCGGGCAGCCAACCAAAGCGGTGTTGTTTAATCCAAAACATAATATTGATATTGGCAGCGCGTATTTAAGTATCTTAAAAAATAATTACTTACATAAAATTACTACCGATAAAAGTAAGCACTTTGCCATGATCTCGTCTTATAACGGTGGGGCGGGTAATGTATTGCGCATATTTAATAAAAATAGAAGTGTGGCGTTTTCACAAATAAATCAGCTTACTTCAAGCCAGTTTTATAACATTCTCACCACTAAGCACTCACGTGCGGAATCAAGACGCTATTTATACAAAGTCACTAAAGCAGAAAAAAACTATCAGTAACTTATTTACTCATCACTTTCTTGTTCTTCACTTTTAGCTGCCATTTTAAAGGCCACTATCACTAAGCCAAACATAGCAAATGGAATCGCGGCTAATAGGTATTCGACCAAATGACTGTCTTGAAAATTAGCTTGCAGCAAAAAATGCCCCGCAACACACATAATAATAACGATCAAAAGGATGGGTAGTAACCTAAGTTCTTTTTTTGCTGAATGTTTTTTCATTAGTTAAGGTGAGTTTAGGTATAAAAAAATAATGCACTATTGTAATGAGCTTACTAAAGCTTGGCAAACAACGCTGATTTTTAAATTGCGATTAGGTATGATTAACATCAAAGAAAACCTTAAAAGTAGTGGTTGGGGATAAAGTGCAACAAAGCTTAAAGCAAGTTTACCTAGTTGGCGGAGCAGTACGAGATAAACTGCTAAACATACAATCAAAAGATAACGATTACGTTGTTATTGGTGAAACGCCAGAGGTTATGGAAGCGCTTGGGTTTTTACCCATTGGCAGCGACTTTCCCGTTTACTTGCACCCAAAAACCAAAGATGAATATGCACTAGGGCGCACTGAGCGTAAAAGTGGTAAAGGTTATACCGGCTTTGTGGTGGATGCGAGCCCAAACGTAACCCTTGAAGAAGACTTAGCACGCCGAGATTTAACCATTAACTCTATGGCACTTGACGAAAACGGCACTGTTATTGACCCTTTTAATGGTCAAGATGATTTAAAAAATAAAATACTGCGCCACACCACACACGCATTTGTAGAAGACCCTGTTCGGGTATTACGTATTGCCCGTTTTTTAGCCCGTTATGGTAGTGAATGGTCTATTCATCCAAGTACTACTGCATTAATGCAGGAGCTTAAAAATAAAGGCGAGCTGGAACATTTAGTGCCAGAGCGAGTTTGGCTTGAAACAGAAAAAGCGCTTGGTGAAAAGCATCCAGAGCTTTATTTTCAAGCATTAGATGGCTTAGGTATTTTTCCTGAAATTGAACAGATGAAAAACACTCCGCAGCCGGCAAATCATCATCCCGAGGGCGATGTTTTTGTCCATACTATGTTAGTCCTTAGACGAGCAGCCGATTTAAACTTTAACCTAGAAACCCGGTTTGCTGCTTTAACTCATGATTTTGGTAAAGCGCTCAGTTACAAAAAACAGGGGAATTTACGCGGCCATGAACGTGAAGGGGTTGCTGTGGTTGAGGCCTTTTGTGAGCGGCTAAAAGTGCCTAATCGCTTTCGCGATATCGGCGTGCTCACCAGCGATAACCATACCCTTTGTCACACGCTTGAACAATTAAGGCCGCAAACCATTCATAAATTAATCGTCACTAATTTAAATGCACTAGTGCACCCAGAGCGTTTTATTGCCTTTACTCAAGCGTGCCAGTGTGATGCACAAGGACGAGGCGAAACGCTAGTGGATAAGCCCTATCCACAAGCCGCTAAATTACGTGCTATTCACAACGAACTACAAAAAATGGATAAAAAACAAATTGTGCAACATGCACTTAAAAGCGGTAAAAAAGGCCCCGAAATAGGCGAAACGGTCAAGCAGGCAGAAATAGACTGTATTAAAGCGTTTTTACAGCTTAATGGCTAACTTGTAAGGTTTGTGTAGTTAAGCACTACGAGCTAAAGCCTCAGCTTGCATGGCTTGTTTATTACTTACCTTGTGCTTTTTAGTCGCGCCCTGTTGAGCATGGTTATTGGCTGCATTAGGACGATATAAATCGAGAATAAACTCTATTTCTTCGGGTTCTAATAACTCTTTCATTTTGACTCCTCCTAGGTGAGTAGACTAAGACTGAGCGAATGAATTAAAAGTGAATCGTTACACTTGAGTGTGAATTAAATTAACTGCAAAGCTTTAAAATAAAGCGGTTTATAATTAAACCGCTTTTTGTTTAATTATTTAAAGGCAGGTTCACGGTAAACACCACACCATTGTCTTGCTCATTATTGTGTGCTGTTACTGTACCGTTATGGTAATCACACACCAGCCTGACAATATAAAGTCCTAAACCTAAATGCGGTTGTTGCTGCATTTGCTGGCTGCGCACCGATACCATAGAATCAAAAATATGTTCAGTAAGCCCCTCAGGCAACAAAGTACCTGTATTACTTACCGTTAATGTTGCTTTGTTTTCGCTTTGCTTCAGACTGACTTCAATCGCGGTGTTAGCTTCACTAAATTCCAAGGCATTATTTATTAGCTTATCGAGCAGTTGCGCTATAAATTCAGGGGTACCTTGCATTGGCAGTGTGCATTGGCAAATGTTGAGTCTAAATAACTGGTTAGGATAAGTAAGTTGGTAGCCCTGCATACAGCCACTAATTACTTTTTGTAAATCAAACGGCTCTGGCTCATTACTTTGAATGCTTTGCTCAAGGCGGGTTGCCTCGCTCATGGTGGTAATTATTTTTCCTAAGCGCTCAACTCCTTCGCTAGCACGCTCAAGGTATTTTTGACTCAGTTCACTTTGCTGCAAGCTTTGTAAGTTCTCAAGTGATGAACGTACAACCGCAACCGGCGTGCGCAGCTCATGAGATAAGCGCGACGACATATTTTCTAAATAATCGGTATACCCTCCAAGGCGGCTCACTATATTTGAAAAGCTACGCGATAAATCGCCAATTTCGTCATTGGCATCGCTGTAATTTATATGGCCTGTTACCCGCCCTTGTGCATCAATGGCTTGCTCTGCTGTATCGCGTAGTCGCCTAATACGGCTCGATATACGTGAGGCAAAAAAGAACAAAGTGACTGTGCCAATTAACATGACCGCTAAAATCACATTAAACAGTTTTTCCAGCGATTTATTACGCAGTGTGCGCACGCCATTGGTGGTTTCTTCGGCTATAACTGCGCCAATAACCTTATCCTCAATCCAAATAGGATACGCGGCCGATAAAATCACTGCTTTATTGTCGGGGGTGAGTCGCCACGACGATGCGGGTTGGCCTTTGAGTGCTTTGGCTAAATGAGTACCTTGCATTGAAGCAACATCGTGTAAGGTATCTATAAATTCATCTTCAGGACGCGTTAAAATTTTATAATACAAAGGATGTAAATAGGCTTGTTCAAAGCGCTGCCACGCAGTTTTTGGCGCTTGATTTTTTAGCCCATCGGCCCATACGCCATCGGCATTTTGAATACTGCCCGATTGCGCTAATACACGGTGATGATTATCGACCACCCATATGCGACTGCCGCTGTGTCCCATGCCTTTTAATATACGGTTTATTTCAGGGGAGGGCACCAGTACTGAGCCTAAATCATTCGGGTTATTTAAGTTGGATGTAGACATGGTATTGGGTGTTTGGTTTGACTGTTTACTATCAACATCGGCAATGGCAAATCCCAGTTTATTGCCAAGCATACTCAAAGGAAAGCGCAGCTCAAGGTTGTAACCAGTGTCAGTTTGTTTAAAGAAACCCTGAATTTTAGTAAAAGGCATTTTACTGTTGGCATCAAATGCGTTGACCCAGCCATCTTGGCGCGGAGCAATAATATAAGTATTAAATTGTCCATCAGGGTTTTTTAGGCCAATTTTTATGTAATCGTTATTGGTAATGCTGAGGCTGTTTTTAGCACGGTAAATTACAGTGTCATCTGTGACTTTAAATACAGCATATAAGTAATTATCAAACTTACCTACCATGTGCTCAAATGATAAGTCGCTCAGTTGATGGTTATCATTGGCTGCTTGTAAGTAGCGTTTATCATAAAGCCAAAACAGCGATTGATAAGCGTCCCAGTCGTTGAGTTTGCCATCGAGCTGAATCGGGCTTTTTAAATTATAAGCATAGAGATCGCGGCCTTTTACAACTTGGTCTAAAAAGTTGGTTTGTTCGTCAAATAAAGCGGGACGTTCGTGCAGGGCCGTGGCCAGTGCACGTGTAGTGCCTACGAGCGTTTTTTCTTGGCCTTGGCGTAAAAACTTTTCCATTTCCCATACGTACTCGTAGCCTAACCATGGCAACAAAAACAAAAAGCATGAAAGTAGAATAAATTTACTGCGTAGGCCAAATCTCAGCATGTGGGTTGCTCCCACCTGTAGCCCATGCCATACACGGTATCAATGCAGTCAAACTGGCTATCGAGTGCTATAAACTTTTTACGAATGCGTTTTACATGCGAGGTAATGGTACTGTCGTCTACATAAATTTTAGCATCGCTCATTAACTCATTACGGCTTTTAACGTGGCCAGGTCGTTGGGCGAGTGAATGCAGCATCCAAAACTCAGTTACGGTTAAATCAACCAACTGTTGCTGCCAAAGCACCTGCATGCGTTGCGTGTCGAGTGTTAGTTGGCCGCGTGTTATCAGTGCGTTGGCATCGGCGGGTTGCTCTAATGCTTCCATACGGCGAAATAGCGCACCAATACGCGCGGCTAAATGCGCTAAGCTAATATCTTTGGTTAAGTAGTCATCGGCGCCCATGCGCAGGCCGCATACGGTGTCTATTTCGCTGTCGCGAGCGGTTAAAAAAATAATTGGTAAGGTTTTAGAAAGTGAACGCAGTGTTTGGCACAGTAAAAAGCCGCCATCTATTTCATGGCCTAAGCCAATATCAACAATGGCTAAATCGGGGAGTGCTTCTTTAAAAGCTACTTCTGCTTGAGGGCGGTTTTCATAACCACTTACCTGATAGCCTTGAGCGCTTAGCATTTCTATGTAGTTTTCGCGAATGGCGGTTTCATCTTCAACGATAGCTATTTTTTTCATTTTTTAATTACTCATATTGACTTAGGCGCACTATAGCGAAGTTTTTGCGCTAAGTAAGGTTAAAAACACAATTGCCATTTTTTTGCCACAATTGCTCAGCAGTTTGCCATTTTTACTCCCCTTTATTGCTACTTCATGGTGTTTTAATACAGCTATTGAAATTACCAATACAACGCAAGTGCCAACCAATAGCTTGCCAACCATTATTAATAGTAAGGAATAGACCATGAAGAAAACATTAATCGCACTCACACTTGTTAGCACTTTTTGTACGCCAGTATTTGCTGCGGATACCCCATCAAAAGAAGCAAAAAAAGAAACAATTGTTGGCCTGAGCACCGGTGCCATTATTGGTGGTGTTGTTGGTGGGCCAATCGGCGCGTTTGTAGGCGCATTTGCTGGTGGTTTGATTGGCGATGCCAAGGTGGCTGAGCAAACCATTGCTGAGCAGCAGCAAGCTTTAACTGTAATGGCAGAGAAAACCAACGACTACCAACACGTACTTAATCATAACAGTCACCTAGAGGCGCAACTTGAACTACTGGCGCAGCAGAATGAGCAACTAACGCAATCACAGCTTAATAATTTATTGGCAATGACAGTGCAATTTAAAACAGGCTCTAGCGATATTGCTCCACATTTTGCCAAGCAGCTTGATCAATTGGTAGCGTTATTAAAAAGCCAACCGCAACTCGCACTCGATTTAAGTGGCTTTGCCGATCAGCGTGGTGCAGAGCAAGCGAACTTATTACTTTCAAAAGCCAGAGTAAACGCCGTACAAAGTTACTTAATTAAACAGGGAGTAAGCCATACACGTTTAAGCGCACAAGCATTTGGCGAGCAACAAAGCATAGCAAATAGTAACACCCTTGAAGATAACTTTTTTGACAGGCGCGTTACCCTGACCACCCGTGCGCTTAATCAAACGACTAATCAAACAGCAAGCAATTAATCGCAAGGCGTTCGATGGAGTGATTTATGTTGAGTAAACCCACCAAAGTGCTTACCAAGGTAAGCCTTTTTATTTTTATTATCATTGTGCTTTTGGCCAGCTTTAAAAACCATGCGCAGTCGCCAAAACTATCCTTGTTTGATAGCCAAGGAGTGGCGGTAAACCCTGGGGTTATTTTAAAAAGCGATGCGAAAATGACCCTAACAGGACTAATTAATCATGTTGTAGTAACGCAGCACTACATAAATGAAAATCCTTTTGCAGTAAATGCACGTTATGTATTTCCTTTACCCGATGAAAGCGCCGTGCAAGCAATGACCATGCGCATTGGCGAGCGAGTTATTAAAGGTAAAATAGCAAAAAAACGCCAAGCTGAAAAACAGTACCAAGCTGCCAAAAAAGCAGGCAAACAAGCTTCATTGCTGCGACAGCAGCGTGCAAATATGTTTATTACAAATGTGGCAAATGTAGGGCCAGGAGAAGAAATAGTTATAACGCTTGAGTATCAAGAGATTATTGATTACCAACACGGAACCTTTGCGATCCATTTTCCAACCACAATTACGCCACGCTATCATGCAACAACAGGGAAACTGAACGAAGAGCAAGATAAACATGCGGTAAAAAGTGATCATACATCTTCGTTTACTCCACAAGGATGGTTAAGCCCTATTTATACAAAGCAAACCAATGAGGCGGCTAATGCCAGCGATTTAAGCTTAACAATTAACATGGATATAGGCTTAGAATTGGTTGATATAAACGCTAAGTACCATCAGGTAAATATTGGAAACTCTGCGTTTGGGCAATACAGCATTGTGCTAAAACCACAGCAAGCAATAAATAAAGACTTTGTACTGGAGTTTAAGCCACTACAAAAAGCGCAAGCTCAAGCCGCACTTTTTACTCAGCAAGCAAAAAATGGTGAGCAGTTTGCGTTAGCGATGTTGATGCCGCCAAGCGATCAGTTTATCCAGTCTGAGCGTTTGCCGCGTGAAATGGTGTTTGTGGTTGATACCTCGGGCTCTATGCATGGGCAGTCTATGGAGCAAGCTAAAAAAGCATTGTTTTACGCACTCTCGTTACTTGATAGTGATGATAGCTTTAATATTATTGGCTTTAATAATCAGGTTACTGCCATGAGTGATACCCCTTTGGTTGCTAGTGACTTTAATTTACGCCGTGCAAGGCGTTTTATTTATAACTTACAAGCCGACGGTGGTACTGAAATACAAGGTGCGCTTGATGCCGTACTTAATGGTGCGCAGTTTGAGGGTTTTGTACGCCAAGTGGTGTTTTTAACCGATGGTAGCGTGAGTAACGAAGATCAGTTATTTAAAAGTATTGCGCGCACTTTAGGTGACAGCCGCTTATTTACCGTCGGTATTGGTAGCGCACCTAATCGCTTTTTTATGCGCCGCGCTGCTGATATAGGTAAGGGGTCTTATACCTTTATTGGTAGCACCTTTGATGTGCAGCCAAAAATGCAGCAGTTGTTTGATAAACTCGCTCACCCGGCGATGACTAATTTAGCGTTAACAAATACAAATGGAGATAGCTTAGATTTTTGGCCCTCCCCATTACCGGATCTGTATTTTGCTGAGCCTATTATGGTGGCTATTAAATTAGATAATACCAATACAATTACTTTTACTGGGCAAACAACACATGGGGAGTTTAAGGTTAAGCTTAATTCGCAAGCAAGCTCAAAAGCCACAGGAATTGATAAGCTCTGGGCACGTCAAAAAATAAAGTCATTATTGCTATACAACCAACAAAGTGAAGTAAAACAGCAAGTGCAGCAACTTGCGCTTGAGCATCAGTTACTTAGCCCATTTACTGCGTTTATTGCCATAGAAGAGAGCACCATTAAAGAAGTTGCTAAACAAACTACACAAGTGGCTAATTCAATGCCGCAAGGAATGAGTATGCGCTTGCCGCAAACTGATGGGCAAAGCAAAATGCATATTGTGTTTGGAGCTTTAATGCTACTAGGTGGCCTGTTGTTAGTAAGGCGCTGTAAATGAAAAAGTGGTTGAGCATAGGTTTACTAGCCTTAGGACTGACCTTATTTGGTCATGGTGCATATATGCAGGCAAAGGCATGGCTTGCACAAGTGTTAATAGAGCAAGCATGGCAAACAGCCCTTAAATCACCCAATAAAAAAATTAAGCCGTGGTTTTATGCTGATAGTTACCCAGTGGCACAAATAATATGGCCAAAGCATAATAAACGACTAACCGTGCTTAATGGTGCAAGTGGTAGAAACTTAGCGTTTGCGCCGAGCCACTTTTTACCAGCTGGGGAGTTAGGTGGGGCTGATGTTGGTAACTCGCAAGGAGCACTTATTGCTGGCCACAACGATACCCACTTTGCGTTTTTAAAAAACGCTAAAGTGGGGGAGCAATTTTCTCTACAACTTAAAAATGGCCAAGTGCAGCATTATTCAGTAACACACGTTGAGGTAATTAATCAGTACAACACCGATTTTTTGCAGCAATCAGGGTTGTATTTATTAACCTGTTACCCTTTTGATTCACTGGCCTCGGGTACCGATTTAAGATGGTTAGTGTCGGCAGAAATATTCTCACCCGAAGTTGAGTTAGGAATATCGACCACTAGTTCTTGATGGCGTTGACTAATCATTACGCCTATAAACACCACAAATATGCTGATCCACTGGCCAAGAGTCAGTACTTCGTTGAGGATAATGGCTGACAAAATTAAAGTGAAAATAGGGATTAAATTAGAGTAAGCCGCGGCGGTTAATACCGACACTTTACTAATCGCATAGTTGTACATGCCGTACCCACCCAAAGTAACACAAGAGCCTAAGTACAATATGCTCATTAGTGCGGTTAAATCGTGTTGGTTTTCACTGGGTAGGTCAATAAATAGTAAAAACGGAGCAAAAAACAAACTACCACTCACGCCTTGCAGAGCAATCAATGTGAGTGGGGAGTAGCGGTTAGCTAAATGCTTTATACACACGGTATAAAATGCAGCGCACACCATGGCCATTAATTCTAAAAAATTCCCTAATAACGGGTTTGGTGCTTGGCTTGAACTGGGTGAAAGTAGGGTCAGTAAAATACTGCCGCCAATGCACAGTGTAAAACCCACCACAATAGCTTTACTAATGTATTCTTTGAGCATAAAAAAGGCTAATAACGCCACAATAATAGGTAAGCAAGACACAATAACCCCCGCCTGAGAGGCTGAGGTGTACTCCATTGCGTGGCCTTCAAATAAAAAGTACAAGCAAGGCTCTGCCAGCGACATACCTAATAAATACTTCCAATCGCCTTTTAAATATTCAAAACGAATTACGTAACGCCACAAACATAACGAAATCAGTAAAGTGGTGAGCATACGCAAAAATATCACCAAGGCCGGATCATAAATCGCAATCGCGTATTTAAGTGCAATAAAGGAGCTACCCCACAAAAAGGTGGCAATAATTAAACATAAACTGGCAGGCATAAGGTGTAATTTAATCGGTTGAATATAGTGCGATCCTAGCACGGCGACGGTGTGATTGAATATTTTTTACTTGTTCAAAAATACCGAACTGGTATAAATAAATTCATCATTTATTGCACTAAGTAAAAAACATGCAAAGGGAACAGGTCGTAGTTGTAAAGCTAGGTACAAGCGTACTCACTGGCGGTACCGATAAGTTAGACAAAGCACATATGGTGGAACTTGTTCGCCAATGCTGTGAGCTAAAAAAGCAAGGTCACCAGGTTATTTTAGTTTCTAGTGGTGCGGTTGCCGCAGGTCGCGAACAGTTATTAAAACCCTGTGGGCGCACATTAATAGACAAACAAATGTTGGCCGCTATTGGGCAAGGGCAACTCATTCATATTTGGCAAAGTTTATTTGCGTTATATGGTGTTAACGTGGGGCAAATGCTACTAACGCGCGCGGATGTTGACGACAGAGAGCGTTATTTAAATGCCCGCGATACCCTCAATGCCTTATTAAATTACGATGTTGTGCCGATCATTAATGAAAACGACGCAGTTGCTACTAGTGAAATAAAAGTAGGTGATAACGATAACTTGTCGGCATTGGTGGCAATTTTAGCCAATGCCGATAAGTTACTGCTACTGACCGACCAACAAGGGTTATTTACCAGCGATCCGCGCACCGACATTAACGCCACCTTGATTGACGAAGTTACCCATATTAATGATGAGTTACGCCAACTTGCGGGTGGCAGTGGTACAAACCTAGGCACAGGGGGTATGGCAACCAAACTGCAGGCAGCAGATATTGCCAGAAGAGCTGGGGTTGAGGTGATTATTGCCAAAGGCGCGGATGAAAATGTGATTTTAAAATGCATGAGCGAGCAACTGCCTGGCACCCGTTTTTTAAAACTTACCGCCCCTAAAGATGGCCGAAAAAAATGGTTATTAGCAGGGCCTAAAAGTAGCGGCCAAATTTTAATTGATGCCGGTGCGGTGCATGCATTGCAATCTAAGGGCGCCAGTTTACTTGCTAAAGGCATTACGCGTGCAATAGGTGAATTTGAACGTGGAGATTTAATTAACTTAATTGATGTAAACCAGCAAATTATTGCACGCGGGTTAACGCGCTTTAGCCATCTTGAAATCGATAAAATAAAAGGCGCACACTCTAATCAAATCAGCCATTTACTTGATTACGATAGCGGCGTGGAAGTGCTACACAGAGATGATATGGTGGTGTTGTAATTAAGCACTTTTTTAACGATATAGCGCAACGTATAATCCGCTTATAGTGTTGCGCTTTTTTGTGTTAAAATCTTGCACCTTAAATTTGTTGTAAAGAGTATTGAAGATGAAATTAGTTCGCTGGGTTTTAGGTTGTATCATCTTATTTTTTAATTTTGTTTTTACGCCGCGTAGCAAAAAACGTGATCCGCAAGAGCAAACTAAGCTTGATCAGCAAACCGCACAATTTAAGCTCTATCAATTCAAAGCATGCCCTTTTTGTGTAAAAGTGCGCCGTTCAATTAAGCGTGAAGGCTTAAAAATTGAAACACGCGATGCAAAAAATGATGAGCAATACCGCCAAGAGCTATTAGAGCAAGGCGGAAAAGTTAAAGTACCTTGTTTACGTATTGAGCAAGATGGCCAAGTAAAATGGCTTTATGAATCAAACGATATTATTGCTTACTTAAACAAAGTAGCCGCTTAAAATATTTATTGGTATTTCATACCATCTCACTTATTAAAAGAGACATTACCATGACAATTCGTACCCGTGTTGCTCCGTCGCCAACTGGTGACCCGCATCTTGGCACCGCTTACATTGCCTTATTTAACTACTGTTTTGCTAAACAGCAAGGCGGTGAATTTGTACTTCGTATTGAAGATACTGACCAAGTTCGCAGCACACCAGAATCTGAACAAGCCATCATGGATAGCTTACGCTGGTTAGGCCTTGAGTGGGATCATGGTCCTGATGTAGGTGGTGAGTTTGGTCCATACCGTCAATCTGAGCGCAGTGATTTATATAAAAAATACGCTCATCAGTTAGTTGAAGACGGCAAAGCATTCTACTGTTTCGCAACCAGCGAAGAACTGGACCAAATGCGTGAAGAGCAAATGGCCGAAGGTCTGCGTCCTAAATACGATGGTCGTGGCTTAAACCATACAGAAGAGGAAATTAAAGCAAACCTAGCTGCTGGTAAACCGTACGTTATACGTATGAAAATCCCAAGCGAAGGTACCTTTAAGTTTAACGATTACCTACGCGACGAAATTGAGATCCCGTGGGAAAACGTAGACATGCAAGTGCTATTAAAAGCGGATGGTTTTCCAACGTACTTTTTAGCTAACGTGGTGGATGATCACCATATGCAAATTAGCCACATTTTCCGTGGTGAAGAGTGGATAAACTCAGCGCCTAAGCTATTAAAACTGTATGAAGATTTTGGTTGGGAAGCACCCGTACTAGGTCACTTACCATTACTGCGTAATCCAGATAAATCAAAACTGTCTAAGCGTAAAAACCCAACGTCTATTAATTACTACAAAGAAATGGGTTACTTACCAGAAGCGGTACTAAACTACTTAGGCCGTATGGGTTGGTCAATGCCTGATGAGCGTGAAAAGTTCACCCTTAATGAAATGATTGAACATTTTGACATGAAGCGTGTATCGCTTGGTGGCCCAGTATTCGACGTAGACAAGTTAAGCTGGTTAAACGGTATGTGGATCCGCGAAAACTTAACTGATGCAGAGCTAATGCAGCGTTTTGTTGACTGGAAATTTAATGGCGACATGCTGGCTAAAGTCTTACCTGAAGCTAAAACGCGTATAAATACACTCTCTGACATGGTTGATTTAGCAGGGCACTTTGTAGGCGGCATCCCGACCTACGACCCAGCGCTATTAACAGCCGGTAAAGCTGACGAAGATGTTATTCGCCAAGCGCTGCAGTTTTTTGTATGGCAGTTAGAAGGCTTACGTAGCTTTGAAAAACCAGCTATTTTTGCAATTGCAAAAGAAGTAGCCACCTTCCACGAGCTTAAAATTAAAGATTTCTTAGAGCCTATATTTGTGGCTATTACCGGCAAAACATCATCAACTTCGGTATTAGATGCAATGGAGATTTTAGGGTCTGACCTATCGCGTGCACGTTTACGTGTCGCGCTTGCCCATTTAGGTATTTCTAAAAAGCAGGCTAAAAAGATAGAACGCGCATACCGCGATTACCCAAGTGCGTAATCGTGTATACAGATTTAAAAGCCGCTTAATTTAAGCGGCTTTTTTGTGCCTGTAATTCTAAGATGGAGTTGCCAGCATAGGGTAAGTAAATAAGAAAAAATGAAACACGTTAACGAGCCAATGACATAAAATGGCCCATTCTAACCGGCTTGTTTTATAGTAAATATAGCCATATCCAAAACCTGCAACGGCCGCCACAAGCATATAATGAGTACCCGCTGAAAAGTGTGCCAGTGAGAATACACAAGTACTGATAGCCGGTGCGAGCAGTGCAAACCTGCTAGGGGTTATTAGTTTTGAAAGCTTAGTTTGTATCACTCCCCTAAATAATGCCTCTTCTGCAACGCAGGTAAAAAGTAGGTTGATAGCTATAAATAACAACCAAAATTCAGGTACTTTTGGCGCAAATTCAACAAGGTTCAATGTTAAAGCAGTTATAAGCGCCGCTAAAATAGTGATAGTTATAATTAAAACGGGGTAGCCGATAGTCACTGGCTTTGCCGTTTTATTTTTTGCAAAAAAATAAGCGCTCAGCATTAAACCCGCTAATGCTTTATCAAAATTAGCATACAGGGTAAATGCAATTGCGTTACTGGTGACTTGTTCATTAACAACAATTGGCAGGTTATTAAAACCCGCAAACCAATGTAAGGCTAACCCGAGTGAGGCTGTTATAAATAAAGACGTTAGAACATTACGTTTTAACGCTGAGGTTGCCAATAGCGTAAAGTGAAACAACCCCACATAAACAGCTATAACAGCAACCGCGTTTAAATTTATATACTCTTGATAATAGGCAGTAATAACACTTAGCAGCAATAAGTATTGCCATAATGGTTGGCAAAATACAGTGAGTTTACACTGTGGGAAAACACATAAAATAGCGGCAGCTAAAAAGTAAAAAGTCATTGGCAAATACAGCTTGTTGTTTGATAGGGGAAATGAGAGAAAACGAATTACATAGCGTTATAGTCTCAATTAGATAATTTTGAGCTATTAATAATTATAGGCTTGTCCGCTACAAATAACGGCTAAATCACAATTGTAGCGGGATACTGATTGGCACTGCTCTAGTGTAAATGCATTGCCACCTAAATAAAGTACATCGTTTTTAAGGGATTCTATAGCTTGTGATTTCAAACGGTTATAGCTAATTGAGGATGTTCGCGTATCATCTGATACATCGCAGCTTTCGCCTTTTATTCCACCAAGAGGGCTTGCACCTCTATCGAGAGCGTCCTGAACACTGTAAAACTGCTCTAGGCCACGTTTATTAATGTGGCTTGAAACGTGTTCTGATAAAACCTCGTCGTCGATATTGGTTGTGTAAGTAACGTTATTACAGCCAGTTAAAAATGAAACCGCGCATATTAATAAAGAAAAATACTTCATTAGTTAATCCCTTAAACTCGTATTTGCCTAATTTACTTAGTTAATTAGCGAGTTGCAAATTATCATTTTTCGCCTTTATTAAACAGATTCGACCTCTCAAGATTTTTTTTCTGGTAGTATAGCTAGGTTATAAGCAGTTTAAGCAGTGAACACACTATGTTAAGTCCTTACTATCAGCAGCATGCTGATTATGTTTCAATTTCTCGTGAGCAAGGTTGTCGCTTTGCTAAATGTGTAGCCGACGACTACAACCCGCTTCATGATAAAGACGCTAAAAAGTTTTGCGCACCAGGAGACTTACTTTTTTCTCTAGTGTTAGACCGCTATGGCATTAGTGAGCGAATGGAGTTTACCTTTGCCGGTATGGTTGATGAAAATACCAAGCTAAATTTTCCAGAACAACCTGGAGAAGAGTTTGATGTAAACCATGGCGAAAAAGTAATTTTAAAGGTTAAGCGCGACGGTAAAACCAGCAAATGCCCAACACTTACAAATAGTTTAATAAAAAATTATGTTGAGTTCTCAGGTGCTGCGTTCCCGCATGTAATTATTCCTTTAATGGGCAAGCAAGAGGTAATGATAAATCCTGCGCGCCCTATGATTATTTATGAATCAATGATCATTAATCTTAATAACATTGATATTAAATCACCGACCCTAGAGTTTGCAGAGCCTAGCTTTGAATACGCTGGTAAACGCGGCAAAATAACCTTGCGCTTTAATTTACTCGAAAACGGCGAAAAGGTGGGTTTTGGTGAAAAGCACATGGTGGTATCGGGTATTCGTGAATACTGTCAAAGCACCGTAGATGATTTAATTGCATTTTATAATGAGCGTAAAGCCACATTAAAACCAGCTTAAATATTTCATTTTACTTAGGCGCTATTTAGCGCCTTTTTTATTACTAAAGCTCAGGTATAATAGCGTTCTTTGTTATTTTAAAGCCAAGCTTATGTCTGCCACATCGTTCTCATCACTAGCCCTAGACCCGTTACTATTAACGGCAATAGAGCAAAATAATTACACTACGCCTACCGCCATTCAGCACAAAACTATACCGCCAATTTTAGCGGGCAAAGACGTGATGGGCAGCGCTCAAACTGGTACTGGTAAAACTGCCGCTTTTGTTTTGCCGCTATTACATAAGCTTTTAAATTCCGCTAAAAAAGACGAACCAGGCATTGCCCGTGTGGTTATTTTAACGCCCACTAGGGAGCTTGCTCAGCAAGTATTTGCAAGCTTTGAAAAATACGCACAAGGTACAGATATAAAAGGTGCACTTGCCTATGGTGGCGCAAGCATTGGCCCACAAATCAAAGCACTTAAAACAGCGCAAGTAATAGTGGCAACGCCAGGGCGCTTACTTGATCACATAGTGAAGGGCAGTGTGGTGCTTTCAAGCGTGGACTCTTTGGTATTTGATGAAGCAGACCGTATGCTGGATATGGGTTTTATTGACGAAATTAGACGAATACTGCGTCACATCCCAGGCGATCGTCAAACCTTACTGTTTTCCGCCACCTTTGATGACAGTGTATTTGAGCTAAGTAAAAAATTGCTCAAAGACCCTGAACTTATTGAAGTTGATAAGCGCAACTCTGCTGCTGTAGAGGTTGAACAAGTTATTTACGCAGTAGATGAAGACAGAAAGCGCGAACTGGTCTCGCACATGATTGGCATGAAAAACTGGCGCCAAGTGCTTATATTCACCCGCACAAAACAAATGGCCGATAAGCTTGCTAAAGAAATGTGTAAAGATGGTTTAAAAACCGAATCTATTCATGGTGATAAATCGCAAGGTGCTCGCGATCGCGCATTACAAAACTTTAAAGAGGGCAGTACGCGTGTTTTAGTAGCCACCGATGTAGCGGCGCGCGGTTTAGACATACCGGCACTTAAATACGTAATTAATTTTGAATTGCCATACATAGCTGAAGATTATGTTCACCGTATTGGCCGTACAGGACGAGCTGGCGAGCAAGGCCTTGCAATGTCATTAGTGAGCTTAGATGAGCAATGGCTGCTTGAAGAAATTGAAGTACTGCTTGATACCCGCTTAACACCACAATGGCTTGAAGGCTACGAGCCCGACTTAAATAAGCCACCTAAAGATAACCGCAAAAACACTAACAAAGCGCGTAAAGATCGCGATAAAAAACGTATTACAGGACAAAGAGCGCCGAATAGAAGACGTAAATAAAAGCTTAGGGCTTCATTTAATAGGCAGCTAAGAGTGAACATCGGTCATTGAGATTGGCTGAATATCGTCGTTAATTGATTGGTTAGAGCGCTGCGCGCATATTAGTTCATTTAACTTTACCTAAAAAATTTAGAAAACTTAGTGATAGTAATGCCTTAGGTAATTTGTTAAAACTATATAATGTAGAAAAATGAGCGTAGCGTCGGCAGAAATATGCGCGAC
>NZ_JBQKUL010000026.1:0-54381 GCF_054968565.1 Pseudoalteromonas sp. G5_S1_54_S4
AAATCTAAATCCTCCAGTACCACCTTCCATTTTAATATTCATTATCCTCCACTCTTTTAGTTCAAGTTCAGTATTAATTACCATTTAGAAATTCGTTACCAAGTAATTCTTCGGTTTCAAAAAATCAGTATTCCAATCACATACCAAAAATTTATCTTTCGAGTTTTATTATCTCCAAAATCATTTTGTTTAAACTTACTTTATTACGCGTGCTATTCATTTACTTTAAATGGGTTTTTAGCTCTTTTAAGGTAAAAATATAAACCTTTAGAATTAATTTGCTTAATAAGCTCTCATCTTCGAGGCGAATCTTTAAATTACCTTGTAAGCGTCTAAACTGTTGATTATAGTCTGTGTTAAATTCAATTACGCTTAAGCCAATGTCTAAAAATATTTTTAATGAAGCAAAAATACTGATTGTAGAAGAGCAGCCACTTGCTCAAAGCTACATGAAACAGTCGCTCGAAAAAATTGGCTTTGGACATATGCGTTTTGCAGATCATGCTCTAGCGGCAAAAGAACAATGCTTACATGAAGAATTTGACTTGGTAATTTGCTCTTTTAATCTAAGCAAACGCCAAGATGGCTACCAGCTTTATGAAGAATTACGCGCTAAAGCATTAATAAAACACTCTACTGGGTTTATTTTTACATCTGCGGAAACTAGCGGAGAGTTAGTTCACAGTGTGTTAGAACTTCAACCCGATGACTTTTTAGTAAAACCTTTCTCTGTACAAGAGCTAAGAGTGCGCATAGAGCGTATTCTCAAACGCAAAAGCGACTTAAAAGCTATATACACTTTAATTGATGACGATAACCAGTCTAAAGCATTAAAACAAATTAATGCTCAGCTTGATAAAAGTAATAAATACAGCCCTATTCTGCTTAGATTAAAAGGTAATATTTTACTGGCGCTAAAACAAAACCAAGAAGCGAAAGACTTTTTTAAATCAGTTTTGAATATTCAAAAGTTTGCATGGGCAAAAGTAGGATTGGTAGAAGCCTTAATTGCTAACAATGAGCATATTTTAGCTCAACGCATGCTTAAAACAATGCTTGAACGTAATGAAACACGACTAGTTGCATTAGACTTATTAGGGCGTTTAGAAATAAAACTAAACCAGTTTGAGTTAGCTCAAGAGTTTTTAAGTCAAGCAGCCCATATTGCCCCGCGTAATATTGACCGTCAAAAGTCACTGAACAGCGTATCGCTCATTAATAGAGATTATGAAACCAGCTACTTAACTCAAAAAGATATTGCGAACTACGCTAAGTACTCTATACATGATAGCCCAGACATTTATTTAAATGCGGCTCGTGCTGGGATTGATTTTGCACTAACCACAGATCAAACTGACCAAATAAACAGAATCTCCCGTCAAACAAATAAATATATTAATGAGCTAAAAACACAATTCCCAACCAGTAATGCACAAACTCAAATCGATGTGCTCAATGCACGCCTTTATTATTTAAAAGATGAACATAAAAAAGCGAAACAGTTAATTGAACAACTTGATGACAGCGATACTCAAATACGTTCAGTCGATGGTGCCCTAGATAAAGCAAAAGCATTACATGAATTAGGTTTTCATCAGAAGGCGCAAGCGCTATTTAGTCAAATTATTGATCATTGCGAACGCCACCCAAGTAGGAGCGACGCGACGTACTTGCGTTATATACAGCAACAGCAAAGTGAAAGACGTGATATTAAAATGGGGCCGAAGGAACTTAACAATCATGCAGTTAAACAGTTTGAGCGTGGCCAGTTAAATGTTGCTTTAGAGGTATTTAGTCAAGCCTTTAGGGTCATGCCACACAACCCAAGTATCGCACTTAATTTACTGCAGTGTTTAGTGGATAAATCAAAAAAACAGGGGGGCTCTTTCAATAGTCTATTGGCTCAAAAGTGCTTTAAACTATTAAAAAAATCCCCCTTAGCAGAAGAGCAATCAGAGCGGTTCGATAAACTACTTCAGATTGCTAAAGAAATGAAACTAGAGATTAGCTAGGGCCTGTTGACATTTGCGGATTAAAATTTGTTCAAGCAAGGGACGATTTAATCGCGGCGTGAGGTTTGTAACCTAGTGGGCTCGATAACTGCTCCTGCGTTATTCTACTGGCTTACATCCATGTAAAAATAAGTAAAAGCCGAGCAAAGCTTCCGCGTCCTGCTCACGCCCCTTACCTACATCCATGTAGGCAACAAAGAGTTAATCGTCCCTTGGCAGAACCCTTTGGGCAGCGCCTGTTTGGAATTGATGCTACGTTATCGCCCATTTATGGGGAATAACCACACCACATAGGCTCTGCCTTGCCTAAATACCAAACAGACTGCTGCAAATTTAACCTTGAAAGGCCAACAGGCCCTAGAGCTTTTTCATTGCCAGTGCGTTTACACAGTAGCGCAAGCCTGAAGGAAGTGGGCCATCAGGGAAAATATGCCCTAAGTGCGCATCACACACATTACAAACAACCTCAACTCGCTCCATGCCATGGCTGTTATCCATTACATACCCTATCGCATCAACCATTGCAGGTTGTGTAAATGAAGGCCATCCTGTGCCACTATCAAACTTTTCATCCGCATCAAACAGTAGGTTGTCACAACACACACATACGTACTTTCCCGGTTCTAATAGTGTGCAACTAGTTGAACTATTTGGTCGCTCTGTGCCTTTTTTACGGGTCACGTAATATTGCTCTTCGTTTAACAGTTCACGCCATTGCTGATCTGTTTTAACTACTTTTTGAACCGGTGTCGGATTGCCATGGTTGGCAAAATTAACAATATCGTTCCATTTCAACATAACAACCTCATTGCGTTATTAATTTGCTTCATACTAAGCCACAATCATGGGCTGACAGCCTATCATTACGTCCGTGGCTAATACCACGATCAACGCTATTTAAACACTATACGGTGCTTCTCTGTTGCTGTAAGTATACGGCTTACATAAGCGTGTAATTGAGCTTGACTACCAGGAATACTCACGCTTAATTGTCTGTCATTATTACTATGCACTATTAGCTCATCGTTTTTTATCTCTATTGACTCAATATTGCTGATGACTAACCAATGCGGACCATTCTTTTTATCAAACAACCCGGTTAAACTAAAAACAAACAAATGCTGCGCATCACGCTGAATAAAGTTACGCAGCGGGTTACGCATTTTAAATAACGGCGTTAACCGGTAACAGCACGAACAAAATACCACTATCCACAATAGCAATATCCCTTTAAACCAAATATGTTCGCCTAATGATAAAAAATAGCCAACGCAGATAAGAATCAGCCCTATAAAGGCCACTACTTGCGCTATTTTTTTATTAATAGTGTGCATAATCTCTTACTTTTTATCGGTTGCTTGTTCTGTCGGCTCGGGCCAATCACTAAAAAAAACACTTAAATAACGACTTTTTGCCAAATACCACAATACCCACAATACAATCACCATTTGTATGGCTAAAAACAGTGAAAAGCGATAATGACTATGGGCCGCCTGGATACTTAACCACGACAAGTCTATTAGCGCGCAAGCAATAAGCGGCCAACGCATGTATCGCCAAATACGCGCTAACCGTTTCGTAGCTTGATGCGAGTCTCTGGGTCTGCGTAAACAAAACAAAATAGTGGGTACAATTGCCACGGCTCCAATTGCTATGGCAATAAAAAAATCATTTTTTGATTTAAAAAACAATGACATTAGATCAAGTTCAGGACGACGGCTCAGCGCGGCAATCACCCAAATAAAATAGGCCCGCAGTAACACTAAAATACTCAAATGAAACGCTATTGGTGTACGATAGCTACCATATTTATCCCAGTATTCAGGTCCATAACGGCTCACAACTGGTTTTTCCTATCGGCAATAGTGCCCAAAATAAAAAATGCAGCTAATAATGTGAGCCCTAACCACTTAGTACCAAAAAACAGTAAGGCTTTAGTTAGCAGTGGGCTTAACCACACCACTAATAAACCAAACCCAAACGCGGTGATCAACACAAAACATGCCACTCTTATAATAAAGTGACGCCTAGCTACCACGCCTTTGGTGAGCTTTAAAATGTCATCCGCATAAAGCGACACTAAGCACACCATCAAAAGCAATGATAAATGCGACAAATAGCCTTGCAGCCACTGGCCTAGGTCAATTAACAAGGTATTAAGTATATTTGTAAAACTAGCCATTATGAGTCTCTAACAAAGTAATTAAATCATCCTCTGTCAGTATTTCTATACCGAGTTCTTGCGCTTTAGTTAGTTTAGAGCCGGCTTTTTCGCCCGCCACTAGCGCATCCGTTTTGGCTGAAACACTGCCAGATACCTTGGCACCTAATTGTTGTAGGCGCGCTTTCGCATCATTGCGATTAAGCGTATTAAGCGTCCCAGTTAGCACATAAGTTAAACCCGCTAGCGGCTGTTCTTGCTCTGATGGCGCTGTTAACTGTGGCCAGTTAATGCCTTGGGCTATTAATTCGTTCACCACGGTTAAATTATGCTCTTCAGTAAAAAAGCCACGCACGTGCTTTGCCACTATTTCACCTACATCGCTTACTTCAATCAGCTGTTCAATGCTGGCATCGATTACGTTTTCAAGCGTTAAAAAATGATTAGCTAAGTTTTGCGCGGTTGCCTCACCGACTTCACGAATACCCAGTGAATATAAAAATTTTGCTAAGGTAGTGGTTTTAGCATCATCAAGCGCCGCAACTAAATTTTTAGCTGATTTAGGCCCCATTCGTTCAAGTGATTCAAAATGTCCCTGCTTTAAAATAAATAAATCAGCGGGGGTTTTGATCAGCTCTCGGTCAACTAATTGATCAACAATTTTGTCGCCCAAGCCGTCAATATCTAATGCCTTACGCGATGCAAAATGCTTAATCGCTTGCTTACGCTGTGCTTGGCATACTAAACCACCGGTACAACGTGCAACGGCTTCACCTTCAACCCGTTCAATATGCGAGTCACAAATGGGGCACATAGTTGGAAACACAATCTCTTTTGCATCGCTTGGGCGTTGCTCAAGTACCACTTGAGTAATTTGCGGGATAACATCCCCTGCGCGGCGAATAATCACAGTATCACCCACTTTAACGCCTAAACGAGCTATTTCGTCGGCATTATGCAGCGTTGCATTTGATACCGTAACACCCCCAACAAATACCGGCTCTAGTCGTGCTACGGGAGTAATTGCCCCTGTGCGCCCTACTTGAAATTCAACATCTAATAATTGCGTTATTTCTTCTTGCGCCGGAAATTTATAAGCGATTGCCCAACGCGGTGCACGAGCTACAAAGCCTAAGCGCTCTTGTAAGGCTTTTTTATTTACCTTTATTACTACGCCATCTATTTCATATTTTAGCTCGCTACGACGCGTTAAAATGTCATTGTAATAGGCAAGCGCAGCCTTTGGGCCTTCAACTAATTTGGTTTCTGGACACAGCGGTAATCCCCAATCGGTAAGCTTAGCAAGTTGCTGATAGTGATCTTCAGGTAAGGTGCCATCGGCAACTAATCCGGTGCTGTAGGCATAAAACATCAATGGCCGTTTTGCGGTAATTTTTGAGTCGAGCTGGCGTAAACTTCCTGCCGCCGCATTACGTGGATTAACAAAGATTTTATCGCCACGTTTTTCTGCCTCTGCATTTAATTTTTCAAAGCCCGCGCTATCCATAAATACCTCACCGCGCACTTCAAGTTCACGAGGGTAATCATCACCGCGCAATTTTAATGGCACATTGCGAATTGTTTTTACATTTTGAGTAATATTTTCGCCAGTAAAACCATCGCCACGAGTTGCTGCTTGCACTAATACCCCATCGCGATAAATAATCGATACCGCTAAGCCATCCAGTTTAGGCTCACAGCAAAATGTAAGCTCGTCGGTGCTCATTAAACGCTCTTTAATACGACGATTAAAACCATTGAATTCGTCTTCACCAAAAGCGTTATCAAGCGACAACATAGGCACTTGGTGTGCTACTTGCTCAAACTTGGCAAGCGCCGCCCCACCTACTTTTTGAGTAGGTGAATCGGCGGTTAAAAACTCAGGGTGCTGGGTTTCTAATTCGCTCAAAGTACGTAATAAGCGATCATATTCGGCATCGGGTATGCTGGGTGTATCAAGCACATAATAACTATAATTGTGTTGCTCAAGCGTGGTACGAAGATGATTAATTTGCTCACTAATGCTGCTTGCCATGTAGACCTCAAAAACATAAAAAAAGCCACTTTGACGAGTGAACGCCCAGTGGCTTACAAAATTTAACTTATGCGTATATTACGCAGAAAATGCGCGAACCTGCTCAACATATTGACGAATACGCTCTACCGTCATTTCGTTTCGCTCAGCATCCAAGATTTCAGCTCCAAATTCATCTGCTAGCTTCTTAGCGGCGCTGTGCAGCATATTAAACGCAGCAAGGCCATCGCCATCACATGGTAGAGTCATAAATAAGCTCACGCCTGCGGTACTAAACTGTTCCATATTATCAATATCGAACGTGCCAGGGTTATACATATTTACCAGTCTAAATAACACCGGCCCTTGGCCTGCAGGGTCTAGATGGCGATTAAAAAAGCCTTCTTCTGAATATTTAAAACCTAGCGTGTTAACAGCAGGCAGTAATTTACTGCCTTGCATAGTGAGCCCTTCTGGCATTTGAATATGCACAATGACAAAGTCTGCAACGTCTTTAGGGGCATCTTGTTGTGTGTCTGCGGCTTCTTCTGTTACCACTTCAAGGTCATCCTCGATAGGTGTATTTACTGGGCTTTCGTCTATCTGTGGTTCATCAGCGCTGAAGTTTAACTCACTCATTTGTGGCTCTTCTCGTTGCGCTAACGTTGGCTCTTGTGGCTCAGTATGTACAGATGAAGGCTGCTGTTCTTGAACAGGCTCGACTCGCTCATTTGCAGGGAGTTCAGCATTCTCTTTTTTTCTTACTGACCACAAACCGTGTATTAATAAGCCACCAATGACAAATACACTGATCACAATTAAAACCCATCTTAATTCTTCGGCCATCCCCTCACCTTTTATTATTAATATGCCTAACAGCCATCATTTTACCCAAAACAACTAGCAAATGACTATAAAATTATGCATGTGCAAGTTGCACCGCTTGTTCAATATCTACAGCAACCATGCGCGACACGCCGGGCTCTGCCATGGTTACACCCGTTAATCTACCCGCCATTTCCATTGCAATTTTATTATGACTAATATAAATAAACTGCACAGATTGTGACATTTCTTCAACCAAACGGCAAAAACGAACCACATTGGCATCATCTAATGGGGCATCTACCTCGTCCAGCATACAGAATGGAGCTGGATTGAGCCTGAATATAGAAAACACCAATGATAATGCGCTCAGCGCTTTTTCTCCACCACTTAACAAATGAATTGTCGAATTTTTTTTACCTGGTGGCCTTGCCATTATACTAACACCACTTTCGAGTAAATCGTCACTGGTTAATTCTAAGTAAGCACTGCCGCCGCCAAACACTTTGGGGAAAAGCTGGCCAAAATCGTGATTTACCTGATCAAACGTAGATTTAAAGCGCGTTTTTGTTTCACGATCTATTTTATGAATAGCGCCTTCTAAAGCTGTTAATGCTTGGGTTAAATCGTCCAGCTGATTATTTAAATAATCACTTCTTTGCTTCGCTTGTTCAAATTCATCAATGGCTGCAAGGTTAACGGCTCCTAATTGCTCTAGCTGATTACTTACTCCAGCAAGTTGATTTTGCGCCGCATTTAATGACAACTCTGCAGGAAGCTCTGCTAATACCTGTTTTAAATTTTGATTAAGCTCACTAAGTGGCTCTAGTACCGCTTGCGCTTTTATTAGTAAGCTTTGCTCTTCAATACTCAGTTTTTGATGCTGCTCTTGCAATGCCACCAGCTCAGTCTGTGAACTTTTTAAACTCGCTTGTTTGTTTTGTAATTCTTGTTTTGCTTGAGCTAACTGCTGCTGGGTATCCACAAGGGTTTGTTCGCCTTGTTGGTGCTGTACTAATAATTGCTCAATACTCTCTGCAAGCTCTTGCTCAGGAATAAGTAACGCTTCAATCTGCTCTATTATCTCTTGCGCACCCTCTGCAGCAGTTGCAAGCGCCTGTACAGCATGACTCAGTTTTGTTTGACTAAGTTGCCACTCACTGCGTGCCTTTTGTTCGTTTAAGCTTGCTTGATGCGCTAGTGTTTTATATTGCTCTGCATTATTAATAGCTTGTTTGTAACGCTCATCACTATTTGTGCGTGTGGTGTCTGCTTGGCTAAGCTCTTTAACTAAGGCCTGTAACTGCTGTGCAAGCTGTTCATTTTTATCGAGCTCTTCGCTCAATAATTCGCTTAACTGCTGTTGTTGTTCTAGCAGAGGCTGACGCTGTTGTTGTAATTTCGTCACCTGCTGCAGATGTTGATCAGCTTGCGCTTTAAGCATATCACCACGCGTTGTTGCTACGGCTAACTGTTGTGCTAATTGATGAATAGTGTCTTTTCGCTCGTTTTGCTGCTCGGTTATTAATGCAGCTTGCGCTTGATGATCTTCAAGTGTGGAGTGTGCGTTCGTCAATACCTGTTGTTGTTGCTCAAGTAAGGTTTCTTGCTGCTTGAGTTTTTTGTGCATTAATAATAAGGAATTTTCTGCATTTTTATCGCCACTTACATGCCAGTTTCGACCGTGTAATGCCCCTTGCTTATCTATAACCGCAATATAACTATTGTCGTTAAGTGCGCTTATATCACCGGCTTCATCATAAGAAATATGATTTAATAACTCAGGATACACGCCTGAGGTAATAAACGCGGCAATACTGTGCTTAGCTGCAGACTGCGATGCAATTTCCCACGTGCTATTTTCTGCTTTACCTTGTGATATATGAATATGCTCAAGTGATGACAGCGCCTGCTCGACTAAAAACTCATAACCCGACTGAACAGTTAACTGCTTAAATAAGGTTAAACTTTCATCGCTGCTTTTTTCAAGCCCAAGAGTAGTTTGTAGCCCCGCTATACCGGCTTTTAATTCATTTACTTGCTGAGATAAATGCTGCCAATCTTGCTGTGCATCATCTAGCTGTTGCTGCTGAGCAGTTTGCGCAGTTTGGCCTTTACTGTGAGCCGTTTGCGCTTTCGCTAGCTGCTCAGTCAGGGCTTGTCTGTGCTGTTGTTGCTGAGTTAATTGCTGCTCTATCTCACTGCGTTTTAACTCATCTATTTGCTCATCAAGCTGCGTTAGTTGTTGCTTAACATAACTGATTTTCTGTTCTGTATGTTTTACTGCGTTGGTATGCGCTAACTGCTGATTATGCAATTGTTGATAATCTTCTGTTAGCGATTGCCACTGTGATGTGTCGATATTTTTAATCTCCAGCAGCCGATTAACCTCATCGGTAAGCTCTATAACCTGCTCGCTACACATTAAGTTATGCTCTACAGCCTGTTGTAAGCTGTCATCTAACTCTTGGCAGAGACTTTGTTGCTGCGTTTTGACTTCTTCACTTTGATTTTTTTGTTGCTCTAACTTGGCTAAATTTTGTTTCAGTGACAGCGTTTGTTGTTTAATGCTAATTTGCTGCTGTTCACTGCGAGTCAATTCTGTATGTGTATGGTGCTGCTGTTGCTGTGCATCATTAAGTTTATCTTGCTGAACTTGTACTTGAGCTTCAAGACTTGCCAGAACATCATCATGGCCTGAATGCGCCGTTTTAAAAAAGCTGATTTGTTCATCCAGCTTTTTGATTTGCGCACTTTTATCAAGCTGTTGCTGATGCAGCTTTTGCCATTTTAATACCGCTATTTGCCCCTTTAAGGTGCGTTCCTGGGTTTTAAATTCGCGGTATTTTTTAGCCTCAACCGATTGTACCGCCAGTTTATCGAGTTGATTTTGTAGCTCTTGGCGAACATCGAGGAGTCGCTCTAGGTTTTCTCGGGTGCTTTTTATGCGTGTTTGTGTTTCACGGCGGCGCTCTTTGTATTTAGAGACCCCTGCGGCTTCTTCTAAGAAAACACGTAGCTCTTGCGGTTTGCTCTCTATTAAACGTGAGATCATCCCTTGTTCAATAATAGCGTAGCTTCGCGGCCCAAGCCCCGTGCCTAAAAATATGTCGGTAATATCACGTTTGCGGCATTTGCTTCCATTTAAAAAGTACAGCGATTGGCCATCGCGAGTTACCAAACGCTTAATAGCCACTTGGTTACGATCAGCAAAGGTATTAGGTAATTTACCTTGGGTATTATCAAATATGAGTTCAACAGAAGCTTGTGAGATGGGCTTGCGGTTAGTGGAGCCATTAAAAATAACATCTGTCATGGCATCGCCACGTAAATTTTTAGCTGAGCTTTCACCAAGCACCCATCGCACCGCATCAATCACGTTCGATTTGCCACAGCCATTAGGGCCGACAACACACGTCATTTGATCCGGAAATGGAATTTTAGTGGGCTCTACAAAGGATTTAAAGCCCGCTAATTTTATAGTGCTTAAGCGCATCTGTTTGTTTTACCAATTTTTATTATTTTTGTTAGTTTTTACAATTTAACCTATTTTTAGGCAAAAGGTTAAGCTTGGCGTTTAAAGTTATCTAAAATAATGCCCGTTGCCATTGCCACGTTAAGCGATTCAGCACCGCCAAAGGCGGGAATAGTAATTTTATTACTCACAAGCGCGGCACACTGCTGGCGTATTCCATGTGATTCACTGCCCATAAGCAATACACCTTGGCCACTAAATTTAGTGCTATGCACACTTTGGCCATCTAAAAATGCACCATAAATAGGCATATTTAATGTAGATAAGTATTCAGGCAATTCAACTTGGCTTACCGATACGCGAACGAACGACCCCATTGTGGCGCTAATTGTTTTTGGGTTATACGGATCGGCACTGTCAGTGCTAGCAACAATATGTTTTATACCGTACCAATCAGCCACGCGAATGATGGTACCTAAATTCCCAGGATCAGATACGCCATCTAAGGCCAATATTAAGCTGCTTTCATCGGGTAATGTGGTGCTTGGCATATCAACAATGGCAATCGCCGCATTATTACTGACTAAAGTACTTACCTTTGTTAACTGCTCTTCATCAGCAACAATAAAATGCGTATTGGGGTATGCCGCTTGGTTAGTATCAATAAAGTTTTGCGTTGCAAACACATCGGTTACTTTTAATGGGCTATTTAATAACTCCAGTACGTTTTTTTCGCCTTGTACAAGATATTGATTAAGTTGCTTGCGATACTTTTTTTGGCCAAGCTGGCGAATTAGTTTAAGTTGGTTTTTTGAAATCATGACAGTCCCGTTAAATTATCTGCACAGTATACCAGAGGTGACTTAAAGTGCAGCCCCATAAACAGTAAAAGCAATAAAATTAGCCTACTTACAATAAGCTAGCTAATCATAAAGATTGTTTTTATTCTCTAAAAAGGGTAAATTTACAAAAAATTACAAGGACTTTTTTTAAATGGAATCAATACACCCAACTTCATCTGAGTCAAATCAAACACCCCCTGCTATTTTTAGCGGTAAAGTACAATTTAGCGGCAAAGCCGGCGAATTTTTTGGTATATGGATTGTTAATATACTGCTGAGTATTATTACTCTCGGAATTTATTCGGCATGGGCAAAAGTGCGCACCTACCGTTATTTTTACGGTCATACGTGTATCGACGGCCATAGCTTTGACTATCTAGCGACCCCGATACAAATTTTAAAAGGGCGCATTTTAGCGGTCATCGCATTTTTAATTTACACCTTACTTAGCAGCCTCGCACCGGCGATAGGCCTTTTATTTGCTATTGGCTTTTTATTTTTATTGCCGTGGATCATCAACCAAGGTCTGCGTTTTAATATGCGTATGACTCGCCATCGTAATGTGCGCTTTGCCTTTTCAGGTAATTACGGCGATGCATTTATTAACTTTGTTTTATTGCCTATTGCAAGTGTATTCACATTACACCTATTGCTGCCGTATGTATTAAAGCGAATTGATCAATATATGCATGAAAACATCAGCTATGGAAATAAACCACTTACAGTAAATCTTCAGGGCGAACGCTATTATATCGCAGCACTTATTACCCTAGGAGTTGCAATAGGTGGCTTAGTTATTTTTGGCTTCTTTGCTGGTGCAAGTGCCTTAACTATCGATAACTTAAACACACAAAACTTTAGCCTTTCGACAATTGTAGTGCCGCTATTAATTGCTGTGTTGTATGTTGCGTTTTTAACACTGGTAGGCGCTGTTTACCATTCGCTTATTAGAAATCATATTTTTAATAACAGCGAATTTACAGAGGTCGCTACCTTTGAATCGAACTTAAAAGCCATTGACTATGCAATTTTACTATTTACCAATGTACTGGCAATTATTTTTACCTTAGGACTTGCCTACCCGTGGGCTAAAGTACGTAGAGCAAAGCTGTTAGCATCGGTTACTGACGTCACTATTTATAGCGGTGCACTTTCGTTGATTGATGTGGCACAAAATGAGCAGTCATCATTTGCTGAAGAAGCTGCCAATGTGTTTGATATTGATATTTCACTCACCTAATGGGTAATTATCCTATTTTTGGCTGTTATTATTACCCTAATAGCAGCCAACATATTAAAAGCTATACACACCTTTCCGATGAGCAAATAACACTTGTTGACTCTGAGAATACGACGTTACTTTCATCAACTTTAGACGATTGCCAGCTTGATAGTCCGCTACCGGGCATGGCGTCTGAGTTAATTTTTGCTAACGGTGGTCGATTTATTCCTCAAGATGTAGAATTTAGGTGGCCATTCGCGCTTAAAAAGCATGGACTGAGTGAACGCTTAGAAAAAAATAAGATTCTTATTGTTGCATCGGTCCTGCTAATTCCCCTATTGCTTTGGTTAATTTTGTATCGCTTAATACCGTCAGCAGCCGTTTATAGCGTTAATTTAGCACCTACCTCGACAATTGAAACGATGGGGGAACACACCCTCAGTGTGATAGAAAAAGTCGCATTAGAACCTTCTCAACTTTCTACTAAAAAGCAATCAGAAATACAGCAGCAATGGCGTTTAATGCTTAACTCACTCAATTTAGACAGTGCAAAATTTAGACTCTCTTTTTATCAGTCAGATTATTTTTCAGCTAATGCGTTTGCTCTTCCTAATGGGCGGGTTGTTGTGACTGACGAACTTGTTGAGCTATTAAAGAATGAACCTGATGCCCTGCGTGCTATTTTACTTCATGAAATTGGTCATGTTCAGCACCATCACAGCATTCGCCTTGCAGCACAAGCTGCAGCGAGCACCGTTGTATTTGCAGTTATTTTTGGTGATTTAGAAGGGATATTAGAGGTCGTGCTTGGCTCTGGTTCATCTTTTTTACAACAAGCGTTTTCACGAGATATGGAACAAGAGGCCGATGAATATGCTATTAAAAATCTTTTAAAATTAGGATATTCTAACCACGACTTTGCTGATGCAATTGAAGCACTGGAAAATAGTTTAAAAGCACAAGAGGCGACCCTTGATGATACTTGGTTAAAGTATTTATCAACGCACCCAAGCTCTCAAGAGCGAATAGAATATGCGAGGCAATATAAACCACTATGACCCCTGAACTGAATTTATTGTTATTAGTCATCATTATGATAACGCTTGGCTACGGGTTTATTTATCCGCGCTTTGCAGGCAGCAGCTTTAAAAAGGTATCGGTACAAGATTTATTTGCAACAGGCATTACGCTATTAATTGCATCTCGCCTTTATTACAACTCGGGCGTGCAATTTAGCTGGTTACTATTTGAAGTTAATTGGTTTTGGTTTACTTTTTTAACTTACGTAATAATCGAAATTCCGGTGTTTTTTATTTATGCTAAAAAGCA
Organism: Pseudoalteromonas sp. G5_S1_54_S4; assembly: GCF_054968565.1. NCBI lineage: Bacteria > Pseudomonadati > Pseudomonadota > Gammaproteobacteria > Alteromonadales > Pseudoalteromonadaceae > Pseudoalteromonas > Pseudoalteromonas sp. G5_S1_54_S4. Next base: position 13,881 of record NZ_JBQKUL010000026.1, read on the forward strand.
CAATATGCAGTTTTCATAGTACTCTTATTTTTATACAAAAAAAGCGCCAAATTGGCGCTTTTTAAACTGCATTAACACATATTAATATTTATGCTTAAATGCCCACAAATGCAGTAATTCACTGGCAATCGTTGCAGCGGCAATGGCGGTAAGCTCACTTTGGTCGTACGACGGGGATACTTCAACCACATCCATTCCCACCATATTAACCCCTTTCAGTGCGCGTAAGATTTTAAGCACCTTATCAGAGGTTAAGCCACCACACACGGGTGTGCCCGTACCTGGTGCAAAGGCGGGGTCTAAACAATCTATATCAAAGGTTAAGTAAACCGGTAAATCACCCACTCGCTCAATAATCTGAGCTGCAATATCATTCGCATGCAGATCATTGGCTTGCATGGCATCAATCACTGCAAACTCATGCCTGCTTTGATCAAAGTCAGTACGAATGCCGAGCTGAATACTGTGATTAACATCAATTAACCCTTCCATTGGCGCATGATAAAACATGGTGCCGTGATCAAAACGCGAGCCGTTGCTATAGGTATCGGTATGCGCATCGAAGTGAACTAATGCCATTTTGCCATGAATTTTTGCATGTGCGCGCAATAGTGGTAACGTTACGAAATGATCGCCACCTAAGCCTAATAATGTTTTACCTTGGCGAAGTATTTGCTCTGCCGCCATTTCTAGCTGGGCAGTAAAATACTCAGGATCGCCTACCGGATAGGTAAAATCGCCAGCATCCGCTACTTTTAGCCGTTCAAACAAAGGAAACGTCCACGGATATTTAGTATCTTCCCATGCTAAATGCACCGACGCTCTGCGAATTGCATCTGGCCCCAAGCGGGCACCAGGGCGCCCAGAGGTGGCTAAATCAAACGGTAAACCTAGTACTACTACATCGGCGTCTATGGCGTTAATGTTTTGTACCATAGGACGACGTAAAAACGTCATCCCATTTGAGTATAATGAGTGGTCAACATGACCAAACAAGCTAGACATTGCTTATAACTCTTCTAAATAAGTGTAGCCGTCAAGGCCGCTTTGCAATTCGTCGAGGACGCTTTGCTGTTCATCTACTGCAATTTTTGCGCTGACTAACTGCGCATAAGACTGCTGAAAACCTTCAACATCTAAATGTACATAACGCATCATGTCAGCAACAGTATCACCGAGGTTAATTTCTGTAATGCTGGCAACACCTTGCTCATCCATATTGACAATAGCACTGTGCGTATCACCAAATAAGTTATGCATATCGCCTAGAATCTCTTGATAGGCACCCACCAAGAAAAATCCCATTAAATACGGTTTATCTGCTGAGTATTCAGGTACTGGTAACGTACTTTCAATACCTTGGCCATCTACATAATGCTCTAAAGCGCCATCTGAGTCACAAGTAATATCCAATAACACCGCGCGCTTTTGCGGTGCTTGCGTTAAACCACTTAATGGCAATACTGGAAACACTTGATCAATTCCCCACGCGTCTGGCAATGACTGAAACAATGAGAAATTTACAAAAAACTTGTCCGCTAAACGCGCATTTAGGTCATCTATAATCGGTCGATGAAAACGGTTTTTGTTATCCATTAATTTATTGAGTTCATAACAAACGCGTAAGTTTATTTGCTCTGCCCATGCACGCTGGGTTAAATCTAATAATCCCATCGCAAACTGACTATGCGCTTCGGCTAAATCACCTTGGCTGTCGTGAAAAATTTCAATTAATGCACGGTCATCAGTAAGCACATGCAGTTGTTGCCATGACGTCCACATGTTTTTAAGTAGCTGCGGAGCTTCGTCAGCTGGTGCTTCTATTTCTTCTGGTGTATACGTTTCGGTGCCAATTACATTGGAAATAAGCACTGCATGATGCGCCGTTAATGCTCTTCCCGACTCTGAAATAATGGTAGGGAAAGGCTGTTCATACTGCTTACAAATATCACCTATGGTGTACACAATATTATTTGCGTATTCAGCTAAACTGTAATTCATTGAGTTGTGTGATTGACTGCGCGTGCCGTCGTAATCAACCGCTAAACCGCCGCCTACATCAAGACACTCTATGTGTGCACCCAACTTACGTAATTCACAATAAAAACGCGCAGCCTCGCTTACACCTAAGCGCACATCACGAATGTTGGCCATTTGCGAACCTAAGTGAAAATGCACCAGTTGGACTAAATCTAGCTGATCTGTTTCTTTTAAACGGTTTACTACATACAGCACTTGAGAAGCAGATAAACCAAACTTAGATTTTTCTCCGCCACTGGCTTGCCACTTACCTTTGCCTTGCGATGCTAAACGCACACGAATACCAATGCGTGGTTTTACATTTAATTCTTTAGCTTGGCTAAGTACCATATCCAGCTCAGACAGTTTCTCAAGTACGATATACACTTTATGACCCAGCTTTTCGCCAATCAACGCTAAACGCACATATTCTTTATCTTTGTAGCCATTACACACAATCACCGCACTGGTTTTTTCAGCCAGCGCTAATACGGTTAATAACTCTGGCTTGCTGCCTGCTTCTAAACCCAGCTGTTTTTTTTCTACTTGTGCTTGGCTGGCAACAATTTCTTCAACTACTTCGCGTTGTTGGTTAACTTTAATTGGGTAAACTAATAAATAGTCTTTTGGGTAACCATAGCTTTCTATAGCAGTATTAAATGCACCACATAAGCTATGCACGCGATGGTGTAAAATTTGTGGAAAGCGAACTAACGCCGGCAAGCTTAAGCCTTTTTCTTCAAGCTGCTTAGCAATGTCTGTTAATGCAATGGTTTGCTGTGGGGCATCAGCCTTAGGCGCAACATACACATCACCTTGATCATTAATACCAAAAAAACCTTGGCTCCAATGACGAACGTTGTAGCTCGTACGAGCTTGTTCAAGTGATGTTGTCTCTTTCATTTATCTTTCTCTTTTATTTATGAATGCCAAACCGGCTAGTTGCGCGCATTAAAAGAAAAATAGCGATTCATGTCCAACAAGTATTTCTACTCGTAACGAGTGAGGATTAAAATTGATAAAGAAAAACAGTAAATAGCGTATTATTAGCTGAGCGCAAGCTCCATAAATAGGCTGTTCGGGTTTTCTGTGTATTCACCAAAAGGGGCACATTGCACAAACCCTAAATTCTCATAAAGATGGATTGATTGTATTTGCTTTGGTCCTGTTTCTAGTTTTATGATTGGGATTTCTTCTTCGCCTGCATAGTGCAATAAAATTTGCATAATACGCCGCGATAAGCCTTTTCCGCGATAGCTAGGTTTTACGTAAAGCCGTCTAATTTCGCCATACCAGCTACCATCAAATTGCTTTACTATTGCGCCACAGGCAACTATTCCGTCTTGATTTTTTAACCCTACAGCGTAAACGCCCGGTAAACCAAGCTCATTAACTGTAAGCGCTTGTGAAGTTGCTACAGGATATAATGAGCTAATAAGTCGATCTATGTCAGCAAATACGTTGATCACATCCTGATCACAAGGGTCTAAGTCGACTAACTGCATGGTTTATCTCAAGGTTATGCTTAAATATATTTAAACTATACCGTATCGATAGGAATGAACAACCTACTTAGGCTAAGTTATTTTTAGTGGTTTAGTTTATTGCTAGGATAATAAATAGCTCAATAACAAGGTGAGAACATGATGTACCCAGAAAAAGAGCGCTTATTAGCGCTCTTTATCAATTATTAAAGCCCTTGTTCATCTGCCATTTTTTTAACTATTTGTGGTGCCGTCCACAGTGACGGAAGTAACACAAAAGAAACTGGCACCGCGGTCACCACAATAAAGGACTGTAGCGCTGAAATTCCGCCCTCGCCAATTGAGATGAGTAATGCAGCCATTACCCCCATCATGATCCCCCAAAACACACGAATTGATGTTTGCGGATGATCGGTACCGGTCATCACCATAGATACCGAGTACGTCATTGAATCACCGGTTGTTGCCACAAAAATAGTGGTCAGTACTAAGAATAATCCAGACACAACAAACCCCATGGGTAACTGCTCAGTAATGGCTAACAATGCCGCTGGTAAATTAAGCCCTGCGAAAGGTTCTGATATAACACCTGGATTATTTAACTCAAAAAATATGCCTGAGCCACCCACAATGGTAAACCAAAAGCAGGTGATCACTGGCGCAACCACAGAGATGAGTAAAATCATTTCACGGATAGTTCGGCCACGCGATATACGCGCAACAAACATCGCCATTAAAGGGCCATAACCTAAAAACCAGCCCCAAAAGAATACGGTCCACCAGTCTAACCATGGTTTATCGGCACGAAACGTAGCCATAGGAATAAAGTTATCTAAGTACAAGCCAAACGATTGGATGTAGCTATCAATAATAAACGCAGTGGGCCCCATCAGTAATATAAACAACATCAGCACTACAGCCAAAACAACATTAAAACGACTTAACAGCTGAATACCTTTAGTAACGCCACTTACCGCTGAAAGTGTGTAAATGCCAATTAAACTAAATAAAATAACTACTTGTGTGGTGTAGGTGTCAGGAATACCAAACAATTTATCTAGGCCAAAACTCACCTGTAAGCCTAAAAAACCAATTGGACCTACAGTGCCAGCAACCACAGCGAGTACACAACATGCATCAACAATTGTACCAAGCGCCCCTTTCATAACACGATCGCCAAATACGGGATAAAGCAAAGTACGAGGTTTAAGCGGTAAGCCTTTTTCGTAATGGAGATGCATATAAACAATGCCCGTTAAGCTGCCTAATATAGCCCAGGCTAAAAATCCCCAGTGCATAAAGCTTTGTGCAAGTGCGTTATAAGCGGCATCGTTAGTGCCTGTTTCACCACCAAATAGCGGTGGCGGAGAAATAAAATGTGCCATTGGCTCTGCTGCGGCCCAAAATACGCCGCCACCAGCAAGCAAAGTACACATAATAATACTTATCCACTTAAAGGTAGAAATTTCAGGGGTTTTTAAGCCACCCAGTACCACTGAGCCAGTGCGGCCGATAGCTAAGAAAATGCCAATCACAAAGGTTAATAAAAGCAGGACTTGCCAAAAGGCGCCAAATATTTTGGTTGAGAAGGCAAAGGCCGTATTTATCCAATCAGACATCAGTTTAATGTCGTAAAGGGCCAGCGCGGCAAATAAAACTAATATACCGCCACTGATTAAAAATACGGGTATATCAACCCCATCCAGAAACTTAACTCGGGAAGAATGTGTTTCACCCGACTTTAAAGTTGCTTTAGTGGTATTCATTTATCGCTCCTAATGGTTCTTTAAAGTTACCGACATAGCGACACACCATGACATCACACTAAACCCTAGTTTCAACAAACGACAAAGCAACTCAAAAGCGAGTTTTAAGTACTTGTCATGTTCACGTCTAGGTAATGTCACAACAAGTAGACTTATTGCCAATTCCTGACTAGTTTAACGTGTTAAAAACGCTAAACCAATGCCTCAGGAATGATTTGTGTAGTAGTTACACAATAATAAAAGATAAATTACATCACGGTATCAAACAAACAAAAAATATACATTTTTGCTTTAGCAAAAGCGCGGTACGTTATTAAACGTTGCTGCGCAGTGGGTACGCAAACAACGCGGCTTATCGATTAGGGCAACTAAACCTGTCGCTCTGTTAGTGATAAATACAGGGTTATTGATGCTGTTTATGCCATGTTAAATAGTTGCTGTGGGTTAATGGTTTTGCAAATAAATAACCTTGCACTGCATTCACGCCCATCGACTTTAATATTGTTAGTTGCTCAGCACTTTCGACCCCTTCGGCCACAATGTTAATATTTAAGCTATGACCTAAGCCAATAATAGATTGCACAATACTTTGACCCGATGCGCTATTGAGCACTTTATCAATAAAGCTTTTATCAATTTTTAACTCATCAATAGGAAACACGCTTAAATGTTTTAAACACGAGTAGCCCGTACCAAAGTCATCAATTGAAAACACAAATCCCTGCGATTTTAATTCTTCCATTTGCTTTACGGTCCCCATCAAGTCACCCGCTAACATTGATTCAGTGATCTCTAATTTAATTCGAGTTGGCGAGACGTCAAACGTTTCAATTGCTTTAAATAGCTCACCTTTTAAAGTGGAAGAATTAAACTGACACTGGCTAATGTTAATTGATACGCTAAAACTGTCATCGAGTAAGTTATTATCTCGAAGTGTTTCAAGTAAAATACAAATATCTCTTAATACAATATTTTGTAACTTTTGAATTAAGCCAAATTGCTCGGCAATTGGAATAAATGCATTAGGGGGGATAAGTCCTTTGGTTGGATGATTCCACCTTATTAATGCCTCAGCACCCACAAGGGTTCCATCAATTGCTAATTGTGGCTGAAAATAAGCACAAAACTCATCGCACGCGATAGCCCTAACAATGTCAGTTTCAAGCTCAGTTTGATTTTCCAGTAAGGTTTGCAGTGCGGGGTCGTAAAAGCTACTACTATTACCGCCTTTCATTTTAGAGCGATACATAGCGGTATCTGCAAATTTTAAAATATTAGCGGTTATGGCATTGCTCGTGTTAATCAAACAAATACCAATACTACAACTGACCTGAAACGCTAAATCGCCCACTTCAAATTTTTCATAAAAGACACTTTGTACTTTTTTAGCAATCAACTCAGATTCACTATTAGCTTGCATGTGGCTATCACCGACATGCTCGATAAGAATAATAAATTCATCACCACCGACTCGTGCGAGGGTATCTGCCGGGTTCAAAATAGCTGTTAATCGCTGTGATAACTCAACCAGTATTTCATCGCCTGCATTATGACCTAGTGAGTCATTTATGCGTTTAAAATTATCTAAATCTAAAAATAAGAGTGCGCCAGAATGATCAGACTGCTTAATTCGCTCCACATACATACTGAGCCTATCATTGAGCATTCTGCGATTAGGAAGGTTAGTGAGCGGATCGAAAAATGCTAACCGTTGTACTTCTTCTTCGGCAGCTTTGCGATTAGAGATATCTCTGGCCATCCACACCACATGTCTCAGTGACGGGTTATTAGGCTGGTAACTTTCAAGGGGAGCTGTTCGCCCTTCAAATGTAAGCTGCTTACCTTTTATATTGAGCTGATATTCAAACACTTGAACTTCATTAGTTTGCAGCGTTTTGTCAATCACCGCCAGAATAGGATTTGCATCTTCAGGAGGCATAATATCTCTGACATTTTGATTAATAACGTGCTCTTGGCTTAAATATAAACTTTCATTAGCTGTGCCGTAAACATTGGTATACTCCCCCTCTTCACTCAAAATGAGGGTTAGATCAGGAAGCACTTTTGTAAAGGCTTTAAACTTTTCATTACTTTGCTGTAATTCAAAAAGCAACGCGTTTAATCTTAGTGACTCGGTGTGCTTTTCAAGAGCAATACTGGTGAAATCAACAAAAAAATCTATTAATTCTAAATCTTGTGGTGTCGGTGACTTTGCGCTGTCATGATAAATTGCAAAAGTGCCTAATATGTCTGATTTTGTTGAAATAATGGGGGTAGACCAACATGACCTTAAACCATAACTTAACGCCAATGCTCTATAATCATCCCATAATGGCGATGTTGAAATATCTGCGGCTATAATGCGTTTTTTTTCATAGGCTGCAGTACCGCATGAACCGACAGTTGGCCCTATTTTCACACCATTAATTGCTTGGCAATAACCCTGTGCAATATTAGGAGCCGCGCTATGAAATAGCTGCTCTCCTTTGAGCGTTAATATAGAGCACTTTGCAGAAGAGTCTTCAATAAGCTCCTCAATAGATAAACAAATATTTTCCAGTACCTCATCAAGTGGCGCACCGAGTGCTATTTTCGATAATATACTTTGTTGCTGAGAAAGCAGCTTTCTGACTCTCATTATTTCAATCAAATTATATTCCTCAACAATCACTAACGCTAAATGCGTCGCTCTATTTTAGGGCCTGTTTATAATAATTTATTATAGTCTTTTGACTATACATAATATTGAAATCAGCATCTATGCTATTTTCGTCTATTTCACGAGCGTTTGCCATTCAATACAAGGTGGCGATTTGAAATGTACTTATCAACAAATCATTTATTTACATACCATCTGTAAATACCCTTTATTAAATACTTTGTTACTTAAAAGTACTGTTTAAAATCATCAAGCTATTTATAATAGCTAAAACATAAATAATCGATGAGGTTAGTGTGCAAATAACACAAGGTATGGAATATTTTTTTTCAGGGTTTAAGTTAATTAGTCAAAAAGGGCTAAAACGCTTTGTACTTATACCCCTACTTATTAATATTTTATTATTTGGTAGCTCCTTATTCTTTTTATTTGGCTGGCTTAGTGATGGCTTTAATGCCGTAAACGCCATGCTCCCAGAATGGCTAAGTTGGCTCGAATGGTTAATGTGGCCAATTGCTGTGCTGGTGGTGCTGTTTAGTTACAGTATGTTATTTACCGTTATTACTAACTTTATCGCCGCACCTTTCAATGGCTTACTAAGTGAAAAGGTAGAGCTTTACTTAACTGGTCAAAAAATTAACGACGACGGATTAGCTGATTTACTAAAAGATGTTCCGCGAATGCTGGGCCGGGAATGGACTAAGCTTTGCTACTACCTCCCACGCGCTATCGGCTTTTTTATTTTATTGTGGGTACTACCTGTAATAGGCCAAGTGCTATGGGTGCTTTTTACCTGCTGGATGTATGCGGTGCAATATAAAGATTATGCTTTTGATAATCACAAAATTAGCTTTACACAAATGAAAAATGACTTAAAAAGCAAACAAGGGTTATCTTATGGGTTTGGCTTTGCCGTGATGCTGCTAACCGCTATCCCATTTGTAAATTTAATTGTTATGCCTGTGGCGGTATGTGGTGCCACACGATTATGGGTTGAAAATTACCGACCACAATACCGTAGTTAAAATAAAAAATGGGCCACTTGGCCCATTTTTTATACTCGCTAATAGATTAACTATATAAGCTCTGTGGCACTTTAGTGACATTTAAGTGCACCGTTATTTCTTCACGATCATGGTATAAATGCTTAGCTTGAAGTTCATAGCTTATGCCGTACTTCGCCATTTCTTCTCTGATCATTTTTAAACATTCATACACACTATCAAAGCGTTTTTTCATCGGTAATTTCAGATTAAAAATAAGCTCTTTTGCATAAGCATTTACTGCCCAGTCAATCATCAAGTTAGTCACTTTAGTTGGCTTTTCTACCATATCGCAAACCAACCAAGTGATGTTTCTTTTTTCTGGACGGTATTTAAAACCATCTTCTCTAAAATGCTTTACCTGACCCGTTTCCATTAAACTTTCGTTCATTGGGCCGTTATCTATCGCGCTAACAAACATACCACGGCGAACTAACTGATAAGTCCAGCCACCTGGGCATGCACCTAAATCAACGCTGCGCATCCCAGCTTGTACGCGTGACTCACGCTGTTGCTCAGGAATAAACACATTAAACGCTTCATCTAACTTAAGCGTTGAACGACTTGGGCCATCGCTTGGCATACGTAAACGTAAGATCCCCATAAAAAAAGGAGAGTTGTTATAACTATATGAGTAACCCACATACGCAGTATTATTAGCTAAAAACAGCACATGCATTACTGGGCGATTTGCTTTTGGCTCACGCAATACAGTGTTTTGTTTCTCGAGGGCTTTTTTAAGCGGGGTCGATATTTTTTTACAAAAAGTCAGTAACTCTTTGCCCTCGTTGGTATCGGGTGTTTCTACTCGTAGTTCAGAGCATAAAGTAAAATCTTTTGCGGCATCTACAATAGCGCCTACTCTATCTTCTACGGGCATATTTTCAATTAGGTTACCGGCAAACCATTGGCGTGCAAACACCATATTTTTAAAATCAACTTTTTTGATTATTTCGTCGCTGTGCTGCGCTTCAAAACATTCATAAATAACATAACCGGTATTTGGTTTTGCTTTTACATACCCACCAAATCCTTGTTCGGCAGCGTGAAACGTTATTTCAGCAGCGGCATCGTTTTCAAAACCACTACGACAGTAAATCACAACACTAGACATATTAACCCTTAAACTCTTTAAAACTTAAATCGTGCAACTTGCACTAAAATAACTATCCAACCAATAATAAAGCACAGCCCACCCAATGGGGTAATTGGGCCCAGCCACTTCAACCCTGTTAAGGCCAATAAGTATAAGCTGCCACTAAATAACAATGTACCGGCAATAAAAAAACCACCCGCCATACTGAGGTGCATACCCCACTTAATTAAAATAGCCACTGCAATTAACGCCAGCCCATGTACCATTTGATACTCAGCGGCGGTTTTAAAAATACCAATGGAGTACTCTGATAAACGACTTTTCAGACCATGAGCAGCAAATGCGCCCAGTATCACTGAAAGCATGCAAAAAAAGCTGCCTGCTAATAAAAATAGTTTAATCATGTTTATCCTCTTTTAAATTTTCAAGCGTATTCATTATAAAGCTTGCTGCCTGTATTGCCGCAGCATTCAGGTTTTCCTGCTCAGTCACGCCACTTTTTTTACGCGGTTTTAGTGAGTGGTCACCATCCGTTAACCATACATACTTTGGCTGCTTTGGCATGGCCATTGTGGCAAGCTCTTCGCGGGTGCCAAAGGTATCCCTTTCCCCCTGTAATACTAAAAAAGGACACGGTATGTCTGCAAAATGATCTGTACGCAGTTTTTCTGGCTTGCCCGGAGGATGAAACGGATAACCAAACGCAAGCACACCTAAAACAGGATGAGAGGTCGAACAGGCAAGCATCGATGCCATGCGCCCGCCCATTGATTTACCCCCTATAAATAGCGGTAAATTTGCATCAGCTTGAGTCACTATATGTTCAAAATAAGTAAGTAGTTTAGGCGCTCGCTCTGGTGGGCGACGTTTGTTAGTTTGTTTAGCAATTTGCATATATTCAAAATCAAACAAGCCAACGTCAATACTGTACTCACTAAGTTGTTTAGCCATGATTTGCATAAACTCAGAATCACTGCCAGCCCCTGCGCCATGAGCAAATATAAACTGTGCGATTGCCGGTTGCTGACTACTTCTAACCCATTCGATGCTCATTAATATTCTTGCTCCTGCTCAACTAAACTTAACATCCAGTCTTTAAACGATACAATTTTGCCTAACTCATTTTGTGACTCACGGATCACTAAGTAATAGGCATTCTTACTCTCTAAACTGTGATTGAACGGGATCACTAAACGTCCTGCATCAATATCTGGTTTTGCTAGTACGCTGTTACCAATTGCAACACCTTGGCCATGTACCGCAGCTTGTAACACCATAGAAGAATGACTAAATATAGGTCCTTGGTTAACTTGTACATTACGTACGCCGGCGGTTTTCATCCAGGTTTTCCAGTTTTTACGGGTGGTGTCATGTAGCAAGGTATGGTTTGCTAAATCACTGGGTTGGTTAAGCGCTCTGGGTCCATTTAACAGTAACGGGCTACATAACGGCACTAAATACTCAGTGTGCAGTTTATAGGCTTGCACCCCACTCCAATGACCGCGACCATAATAAATTGAAATATCAACATCGTCTGTTAACGAGTTTTCATCCTGATCTTGGGCTTTAATTCGCACATCAATTTCTGGGTGTAATTCGTTAAATAAGCTCAATCGAGGAATGAGCCATTGAATCGCAAAACTGGGGGTTAAACTTACGGTTAACGAGCCTTTGGCACCACGGGCTAGTAGCTTTTCAGTTGCATCTATTAGCTGAGTAAAAATCTCTTTAATATCTAAAAAGTAACCTTGGCCTTCTTCGGTTAATAATAACGAGCGATTTTTACGTAAAAACAGCTTTAAGCCTAAATGCTCTTCAAGCGTTTTTATTTGATGACTCACCGCAGCTTGCGTGACATACAACTCTTCTGCGGCTTTAGTAAAGCTTAAATGACGTGCTGCAGCTTCAAAAGCTTTCAGCGCGTTTAATGGAGGAACTCGTCTTGACATGGCAACCAAGCTTAGAATTAGTTTTTCTTATGCGGTGAATTATATACCTATGCTAGGAAAGAGTATATTCAAGCCATAAAAAAAGCGACCTAAGTCGCTTTTTAAAGTGCTAATCAACTTTATAAATCGCTAGCACTGGTATCAAGAGGGGCAAAGCTCTTGATTAAATCATCCACCGCTTTCATTTGCGATAAGTACCCTTCTAACTTGCTCAATGCTAATGCACAGGGGCCATCACATTTTGCTTCATTTGGATTGGGGTGCGCTTCAATAAATAAGCCTGCAATACCCAGTGCCATACCGCTTCGAGCAAGTTCGGCAGCTTGGGCACGACGACCATCGGCTGAGTCTGCTCGACCGCCAGGACGCTGCAGTGCATGAGTTGCATCAAATATAACGGGAGCCATGGTTTTCATATCATCCATACCTAGCATATCAACCACCAGGTTATTATAGCCAAAGCTTGAACCACGTTCACATAAGGCCACATTATTATTTCCGGCTTCATTAAATTTAGTAATGATATGACGCATTTCATGCGGAGCTAAAAACTGTGGTTTTTTCACATTAATGATCGCGCCTGTTTTAGCCATTGCAACCACTAAGTCTGTTTGACGAGCCAAAAACGCCGGTAGCTGAATAACATCAACAACCTCTGCAACCGGTGCTGCTTGATGAGGTTCATGCACATCGGTGATAAGCGGAATATTAAAGGTATTTTTAATCTCTTCAAATATCTTTAAGCCTTCTTCCATGCCTGGACCACGGTAAGAATTGATGGACGAGCGATTGGCTTTATCAAATGACGCCTTGAATACATAAGGAATATTTAATTTAGTGGTCACTTCAACATAATGCTCGGCAATACGCATCGCTAAGTCGCGTGATTCAAGCACATTCATGCCACCAAATAAAACAAAAGGTTTATTATTTGCCAGTTCTATTTCATTGATATTAATAACTTGGTTGTTCATTTTAATTCCTTATGGTGCAACTGCTTGCATCATTAATCCACAAATATACGCCATATATGTACCTACACCATAGCCAAGTACAGCTAATAATACGCCGACCGGTGCCAGTGACGGATGAAACGCAGCGGCCACAACAGGGGCAGACGCTGCGCCACCTACATTGGCCTGTGAGCCAACAGCCATATAAAATAACGGCGCTTTAATTAATTTAGCCACAATGAGCATTAAGCTTGCGTGAGTTAACATCCAAATTGCACCAATAACAAAATACATCGGTGAATCAAAAATCGCCATTACATTCATATGCAGGCCAATCGATGCCACTAAAATATACAAAAAGGCTGACGCCACTTTCGATGAACCAAACGCCTCAATATGGCGTACTTTGGTAAACGATAAGCAAATACCTATCGTCGTTGATATAACAATAAGCCAAAAGAACTTACTGTTTAAACTGTATTCTTTTGCCCACGCATAATTATTGGCAAAGAAGGGCCCTAAAATATCTGCACAAAAGTGCGCTAAACCGGTAATACCAAAGGCAATAGCAATAATCATCATGTAATCATTTAGCGTTGGCATACGCGCATGCTCTGCATGGTATTTTTCAACACGTTGCTTTAAGTCTTCAATCGCAGTGGTATCTGCACCGGCTTTAGCGTCAATCGCTTTATGATTAGCTGCCATTAATAATAATACTGCCATCCATAAATTAGCCACTATCACATCCACGGTGACCATGGCTGAGAAAATATCGCCACCCACTTCAAACATTTCTTTCATAGATGCTTGGTTTGCACCGCCACCAATCCAGCTACCTGCAATGGTTGTCATACCACGCCAAACAGCGTCAGGGCCATGTCCACCTACCGCTTCTGGATAAACAGCACTCATTATTAAAATAGCTAATGGGCCGCCAATCACAATACCTGCGGTGCCGGTTAAAAACATAATTAATGCTTTAGGACCTAAATTAATAATCGCTTTTAAATCAATACTGATGGTAAGCAAAATTAAACACGCTGGCAGTAAATATCGCGAAGCGACGTAATATACGTTAGATTGAGAACCATCAACAATACCAAAGGTATTTAACAATGACGGCAAAAAATAACACAGCAATAATGCCGGTACATATTTATAAAATGCCACAAGACCTGGGCGTTGACTATTTGAGGTTTTAAAAACAAACCCTAAAATAATTGCCAACAAACCAAGTACAACGGCATCATTCGTAATTAATGCAGTTTGGGGATCAGCCATAACATTTCCTATTTTTTATTCTTAGTGGTGAGTTTTATGATTGTCTTCAAGTTCTTCAATTTGATGTAGAATGATTTCAATAGCAGGATCATCAGGACATTCATCAACAAAAAACTGTAAATCATCTCGTGCCATTTTAGGGCAGCCAAGCTGATTTAGTAAATAACCTCTGTCGCGTCGCTCATAGGGATCATCACCTAACATTTCCATTAATAAATCGACGCAAGTTAATGCATGACCAAATTTATTTTCACTAATGAAAGACCATTTTTGCTGCGCTAAAAATAATTTATACACTTCGTCTTCAAAAATAAGCTCTAAAGGCTCTTGTTCTTGAGGGTTTTCTTCATCAATATTTTCAGGAATGATGTACCAACTTTGTTGGCCACTGCTAGGGTCGACAAGATAACCCTCTTCATCACTCATTGCGACGTGAATGCCCACTTCGCCTTGAGTTATGCTTACACTAGCATCGAGTTTAGCATGCTGTAAAAAGTGGCATAACAAAATAGCTAAGGTTGTCGGTGTGCCACTGCGCATAGACAAGGTGTAGCTGATGCTATTTAACTTATACTCAGGAACTTTCAAGCTTGATGCACTAAATAGCCACTCACTATAAAAGCTATCAAGTAGTTTATCTAGGCGATCGTGTTCGTCCGGCATCTGCTGACAAATAGACTCTATTTGCTGCTCAAACGCAGTGAGTATTTCAAGACTTGGTGTTAAGTCTATTTGAGGGTCCCATTTAGCTTCCGCTTTGATACAACGATATATAGCCGGCGGCAAAAAATCATCGTAAGCATCTTCTATATAAGATTCATCGTGTTCATCAAACCCGAGGGTGGTCATTCATACTACAACATTCTAGAAAACGAGGACGTAGTTTACCTAATTTTAAAGCTAGATACCAATAATCAGAAATGAATTGAAGAGGTAAGCTTTACACCTTTGGTGTGCAAAGCTTAAATAGGCATTGTTAATTATAACAACAGCGGGGCTTTAGCTGTTGCTAAGTAACCAATAGCTAAAATAACAGCGGTGTTAAGTACTAAAAATACGATTTTTGGAACGGTTGTCGTTTGTTTAGCGCTAATAATACCCACAACAATATAAACGATAACTAGAATAATTTTTTCTAATAACCAAAGCTGCTCTAATGGGTTTATTTTAGCCATTGCCATTAAACCGATGGCTGAGACAATCAATAAAGTGTCTATACTGTGGCTACCAATAAAAACCAATTTATTTTTGGCAAGGCTGCCACTGCCCATACGAGAAAAAGAACGTACGTAAAATAAAATAATACTCACTAGCGCAATGGCCATGTGTGAGTGTTTTAATGCTAAATAATCCATATGTATTGTTACTTCTGTTTAGTTATGTGTTTTGTCAGGAAAGCGTAAAAGTACCGCTTCGAGGTCTTCAAGTTTATCATTAAATACATCAACAAGTTTAGGGTCAAAATGCGTTCCTTTATTTGCGTTGATCTCCGCAACCGCTTCTTCAAGTGTCCACGCACCTTTATAACAACGTTTATGGCGTAGTGCATCATACACATCAGCCAATGCCACTATGCGAGCAAAAATATCGATACTCTCGCCTTTTAAGCCGCAAGGGTAACCAGACCCATCCCATTTTTCGTGATGTTGCTGTGCAATTAATGCCCCTGCGCTGACTATTTTACGCGGTGAATCTTTCAAAATAGCATAGCCTTTTCCAGCATGGGTTTTCATAACTTCCCACTCTTCCCTATTTAACTTGCCGGGCTTATTTAAAATTGCATCCGGAATACCTATTTTACCCACATCATGTAATGGCGATGCAAAGCGAATTAAATTCGCTTGTTCTTCAGATAACCCGTAGGCTAATGCTAATTCATAACAAATATAAGCAACCCGTTTTACATGATTACCCGTTTCGCACGAGCGCTGTTCAACGGCTTCACTTAAACGATAAACAAGCTCTTGTTGCGTGGCTTCAACTTCAGTATGTAACTGCACATTTTCAAATGCCAACTGCACATTTTGAGAAAAGATTTCAATTAGGTTTCGTTGTGTATCCGTCAACTTTGACGGCACACCTGATACAAACAACATTGAATTATGGTTAAATTTACTGCTGCAATAAGCAAACAAATAATCATCTCTGTACACAATTGCTTTGTTAGCAAGGGCCTCTTGGCACGCTAACAGTTGGTCTTCTGCTAGTACGGTTTCTAGCTCTTCTCCTTCGCGCTTAGCAAAATCGCCGGTACCAGAGCAAACAATCAGTTTTTTATTCATCTCCTCTGACGGATTTTGTGCAACTAAGGTGGTGGCATACATGGCTTCATCAGCAACGTTTAGTAAAGAAGTAAGCTGCTGCATCACGCCTTCAATAAAGTTATCCATTGAATGGGTTGCAAAAATATTGCGCGAAGCGGTGATTATTTTTTCTAGCCCTTCACGCGATTGCTCAATCGAAATAATATCGCGGTACGAGCGAAGGCTTGCCATCATAACGGTGAATAATTTTTGTGCGGTAAGTTCTGTTTTAGATTTATAGTCATTAATATCGTAATTTACGATTACTTGGCGCTCGGGTGCTTGGCCTGGCTGACCGGTTCGTAGAATAATGCGGATATAATTATTTTTAACGGTATCACGAATGTATTTTGCTACTTGCAAACCCGCATCATCTGTTTCCATTACAACATCGAGTAGGATGATTGCCGCATCGGGATGATCATCAATCAACTTTTTCGCTTCTGCGCCTGAATAAGCACTTATAAATTCCAAGCGTCTATCTTGAAACTTAAAATCACTCAACGCTAAACGCGTAACAGCATGAACCTCAGGCTCATCATCAACTATTAAAACTTTCCATGTCCCTTGCTCTTCACATGCTACTTCAGGTGGTTGTTCATTTGAAAATAAAAAATCTTCCATCACATAGAATTCCTTAAACCATATGCAAACAAACAACGGAGCTATTAAAAATAATTTAAGGCCATTGTCCGAACGTTACGCGGTCATTATTACCAAGATCTTTCACTGTGCTTACATTTATAAACGCCATTTTATTTAAAATGTGACGTACAGCTGCACTTTGCTCAAATCCGTGTTCAATTAAAAGATAGCCATTAGAATGTAAATAGTCACGTGATTGTGTAATTATTTGTTTAATATCAGCTAATCCTGCATCATCCGCAACTAATGCAGACAAAGGTTCAAAGCGCACATCGCCTTGATGTAAGTGAACATCGTCATGTTCTATATAGGGAGGGTTGGTTACAATTAGATCAAATTTTTTGTTTTTTAACGCACTAAACCAGTTACTCTGCTCAACAGTCACATTATTAATAGCTAATCGCTCTTGGTTGCGCTTTGCCAACGCTACCGCATCATCAATACGATCAACAGCAATAATATCCCATGAGGGCATTTCGCTCCCAAGTGCCAGTGCTATAGCTCCCGTGCCCGTGCCTAAATCAAGTACTTTCGCGTTTTTAGGCACTTCGCACTCAAGCGCAAGTTCAACTAAGGTTTCCGTATCAGGTCGAGGGATAAGTGTTGTTGGGTTCACTTCAAACTGCAAACTCCAAAATTCACGACAGCCGGTAATATGCGAAACAGGTTCGCCTTGTAAGCGACGTTCACAGGCACGTTGAAATGCCTGATACTGCTCATCTGTGAGCTGTTTTTCAGGCCAAGTAAATAAATAACTTCGTGGCTTTTGTAAAATATTAAGCAGTAAAACTTGTGCATCTAACTTTGCGCTATCACTACTTGATGCTAATAAATTAGCACCGGTAATAATAGCGTTTTCAACAGTGAGGTTCACGATTAATCGTCGCCCATCGCTGCTAATAAGTCGGCCTGATGCTCTTGCATTAGCGGCTCAACCACAGCCCCTAAATCACCGGCTACCACTTCGTTTAAACGATAAAGCGTTAAGTTAATACGGTGATCGGTAATACGCCCCTGCGGATAGTTGTATGTGCGAATACGCTCAGAACGATCGCCACTACCCACTAAATTACGACGCTCTGACGCTTCAGCAGCATGACGCTTTTCATCTTCAGCCTGTTGCAAACGCGCCGCCAATACCGACATCGCTTTTGCACGGTTTTTATGTTGAGAACGCTCATCTTGACACTCAACCACAACACCGGTTGGTAAATGGGTAATACGAATGGCAGAGTCGGTTTTATTAACGTGCTGACCACCCGCGCCCGATGCTCTAAAGGTATCAACTTTAATATCGGCGGTATTTATTTCTATGGCTTCGGCTTCTGGCACTTCTGCCATGACAGCAACAGTACAGGCTGAGGTATGTACGCGCCCTTGTGACTCAGTTTCTGGGACGCGCTGTACACGGTGCACGCCTGATTCAAATTTTAATTGCCCATACACACCTTCACCGCTGATGTTAGCAATTACTTCTTTGTAGCCGCCATGTTCACCTTCGTTGGTCGTCACAACTTCTACTTTCCATTTTTTTGTTTCTGCGTAACGGCTGTACATTCTAAACAAGTCGCCAGCAAAAATAGCGGCCTCGTCGCCCCCTGTTCCGGCGCGAACTTCTAAAAACACGTTGTTATTGTCTTTCGGATCTTTAGGCAACATAAGCACTTGAATGTCGTCTTCTAAAGTCGAAATTTGTGCTTTTGCTTCTTTATATTCTTCTTGTGCCATTTCGCGCATTTCAGGATCTGAATCTTTTAGCATTTCTTCAGCGCTACTCAAGTCTTCTTGTGCTTGCTGGTATGCTAAAAACGTTTTCACCACTTCTTCAAGCTCAGAGTATTCTTTTGAAAGAGTACGAAAGCGGTTTTGATCACTAATGACCGATGGGTCACTTAGTAGCGCTTGAACTTCTTCATAGCGCTCAACTAAGGTTTCTAATTTACGATAAACGGACTCTTTCATTTAACTGTTATTCCTGATCTATACCTAACATTTTTTTCAATTGGTTTAACTGAGCCACTTCACCTTTTTTCGCTGCATCTTGGATGGCACGGGTAGGCGCGTGCATTAAGCGATTGGTTAATTTATTGGCCAGCTCTAAAATTACTTTTTCTGCGTCTTTACCTGTATTTAGCTGACTAAGCGCCCTATCTACAAGTTCTGCTTTTGTTGTTTGTACATCATTACGGTAGTGGCGAATTAAATCCACTGAATCAAGCGAGCGCAACCACATAAAAAACTCTTTGGTGCGCTCACTAATAATAATTTGTGCTTGCTCTGCCGCTTGCTCACGAGCAGCCATGTTTTCACTAACAATGGCTTGTAAGTCATCGACCGAGTACAAGTAGGCGTCGTCGAGTTCACCGACTTGGCTTTCAATATCGCGTGGTACAGCTATATCAATAAACAGCATCGGCTTATAGCGGCGTTGTTTCAGTGCTTGCTCAACTACACCTTTACCAATAATAGGTAAAGTGCTGGCGGTGGAGCTAATCACAATATCAGCTTGATGCAAACGTTCAGGCAATTGTGCCAACGCAATAACATCTGCTGATACTTCATCGGCTAAACTGCGCGCTCTTTCTATTGTTCTGTTGGCAACAGTAATTTTTTGCGGCTCATTTTGGTATAAATGTTTTGCTACCAGCTCTATGGTTTCACCGGCACCAATAAGTAACACCTTGGTTTTATCCAGCTTTCCATAAATATGCTTTGCTAAATTAACTGCCGCAAAGGCAACCGATACTGCACTGGCACCAATGTTGGTTTCGGTACGGACTTCTTTTGCCACCGAAAACGTTTTTTGAAACAAACGATCAAACGTAACGCCCACCGCATCATGGGTTTTGGCACTATTATAGGCTTGTTTTATTTGCCCTAAAATTTGTGGTTCGCCTAACACCAGCGAGTCAAGCCCACAGGCTACACGCATCAAATGATTTATTGCAGCGCTGTCTTCATGACAGTAGATATTTTTACTCAGTTCATGTTCATCTAAACCATGGAAACTGGCCAACCATTGCAACAATGTTTGGGAATTTTGCTGTGCAAGGCTACAATACACCTCAGTGCGATTACAGGTAGAGACAATAACCGCTTCATTAAAGTCGGCATGGCCACTTAATTGTTGTAGCGCCTCTGAAATTTGCTCAGGCGAAAAGGCCACTTTTTCTCGTAATTCTACGGATGCGGTTTTGTGATTAATACCAAGTGCTATTATGGTCATATCTGCCAAATATTGCTGAGCCCTACTACATAGGCGGCAATTTTATCAAAAATCTCAGGAATATGGAAAGTAAGGAACAACATTTGACTCGACAATATTTGATTTTAACACTGCTATTTGTATTTTTAACCGGCTGCGCAAGTAAAAACAATTACAAAACAGAGCCTTACGAAGACTGGAAGTTACGCCTTGGCGAGCAAAAAACTTGGCAAGTAGACGGTAAACTTGCGTTTATTAGCCCAGATGAGCGCCAATCTGCCAACTTAAATTGGCAACAAACACAAAATAGTAATCATTTAGTGTTAACCACGTTTATTGGCACACGGATTTTATCGCTTAAACAAACCGCAGTCGGCGCCGAATTAATCTTTGATGACCAACCGTATTTTGATAGTAACGCCAGTGCACTTTTACAACGTTTAACAGGGTTTACTTTACCGGTTAATAACGCAGGCCCATGGTTAAAAGCTACCATTGACGATCACACCTTAGAAATTGATCAGTTAGGGCGTGCTAAAAGCGTGTTATGGTTTGATGATAATGGTAAAAAGTGGCAAATAAGTTACACAAGTTACGTCCAAAAATACGGTTTTTGGTTACCGAATGCTTTAACCTTAACCCATGAAAAGATTAAAATTAAAATCAAACTCTATGACTGGCAGTTTAACTAACTATGTATACTCACTCTGAATTTTCGCTGATTGCCCCAGCTAAGCTTAATTTATTTTTACACATTAATGGCCGCCGTGATGATGGTTACCATGAATTAGAAACTTTATTTACGTTTTTAAATTATGGTGACGAGCTCCATTTTAAACTAAGCACGGATACTCTTATAAGTATTAACGGCGACACCAATGGCATTGCGCTAACCGACAATTTGATTTACAAAGCGGCGTTATTATTACAAACCCACTGTAAAGTGGATATGGGTGCAAAAATAAATTTAACTAAACGCTTACCCATGGGGGGAGGTGTTGGAGGCGGTTCATCCGATGCTGCATCAACGCTTTTAGCTCTTAATACGCTTTGGAATACAGCCCTATCTTTAGATGAACTGGCTGATTTAGGCCTGAAACTCGGTGCTGATGTGCCTGTATTCATTAAAGGTAAAAGTGCCATAGCACATGGCATTGGCGAGCAATTAGAGTACCTAGAACTGCCGCCGAAGTGGTATTGTGTTGTCTTCCCAAATCAACATGTCAGCACAGCACAAATATTTACTCACCCAGATTTAAAACGTGATACACCAAAACTTTCTGGCGACTGGCAACAGCAAATTTTAACCAACGATTGTGAGCCTTTAGTGAAAAAGCTGTGCCCCGAGGTTGAAAAAACCCTGCAGTGGTTGCTAAAATACGCTCCATCAAAGATGACCGGAACAGGTTCATGTTGTTTTGTTGAATTTGCTAGCCAAGTTCAAGCACAAGATGTACTTGCTAACCTCCCCCATACTTGGCAGGGTTTTATCGCATCCAGCGTTAGTACCTCTCCTGCTCATACGGAGTTAGCCGCCATCATTGATAAATGAAGTAACGTACAAGTAATCATAAGTTAACCTACTTTGTTCACTCAATGTAAGTTAGTCCAAAAATTCAGTGCCTGAGGAACCCTACCGTGCCTGACATGAAGCTCTTCGCTGGTAACGCAACACCTGACCTAGCTCAAAAAGTTGCAAAACGTTTATATATTGAATTAGGCGATGCTGTTGTTGGCCGTTTTAGTGACGGTGAGATCAGTGTTCAAATTAATGAAAATGTTCGTGGCTCGGATGTTTTTATCTTGCAATCAACCTGTGCCCCTACTAACGATAACCTGATGGAACTTATCGTTATGGTTGATGCGTTACGCCGTGCATCTGCCGGTCGTATCACTGCTGTTATCCCTTATTTTGGTTATGCTCGTCAAGATCGTCGCGTACGTTCTGCCCGTGTACCAATTACAGCTAAAGTGGTTGCGGATTTCTTATCAAGTGTAGGTGTTGACCGCGTTCTTACGGTTGATTTACACGCTGAGCAAATCCAAGGCTTCTTTGATGTACCAGTGGATAACGTATTTGGTAGCCCTGTACTATTAGAAGATATGAAAAACCGCGACTTTGATGACGTGGTTGTTGTATCACCTGATATTGGTGGCGTGGTGCGTGCCCGTGCAATTGCAAAACTATTAAACGATACCGACTTAGCAATTATCGATAAACGTCGCCCTCAAGCTAACGTTTCTCAAGTAATGCACATTATTGGTGACGTTGAAGGCCGCGATTGTATTATTGTTGATGACATGATTGATACCGGTGGTACATTGTGTAAAGCCGCTGAAGCCCTTAAAGAGCATGGTGCTAAACGTGTATTTGCTTACGCTACTCACCCTATTCTTTCTGGTACAGCTGCAGAAAACTTACGTAACTCTGTGATTGACGAAGTGATTGTAACTGACTCAATTCCACTGTCTGACGAACTAAAAGCGCTTGATATTGTTAAAGTATTAACGCTTGCAGATATGTTAGCAGAGACTATTCGTCGCATTAGCAACGAAGAATCTATCTCGGCAATGTTTGAACACTAAAGTTAAACATTAATGAGTATAAAAGCGCCTTTTGGCGCTTTTTTTGTAAGCGATGTTTATTTTATAAACCCGCAGTGGTATGATAGCGCGCCTTTTGGCTAGGGACCTTGGTCGCAAAGGCCCTAACACTTTTAATTATTGGAGACATCATGTCTAACACAACTTATACTTATGACGCTGAACTTCGCGTAGAAACTGGTACTGGTGCGAGCCGCCGCCTACGTCGCGAAGACAAAGTGCCGGCAATCCTTTATGGAGCTGATAAAGAAGCGGTATCGCTTACTTTTGCTCATAAAGATATGATCAAAGCACAAGAAGACGAAGGCTTTTACACTCACATCCTTACATTAAATGTAGGTGGCGAGAAAGTTGAAGCAATCTTAAAAGATATCCAACGTCACCCTTTCAAGCCTAAGCTTACTCACCTTGATTTCCAACGTGTAGACGCAACTCATAAACTAGTAACTAAGGTTCCTTTACACTTCATCGGTGAAGAGAAAGTAACTAAGTTAGGTGCAACTGTTGTTCACCAGTTAACTGAAGTTGAGATTTCTTGTCTTCCTAAGTCACTTCCAGAATTCATCGAAGTAGACGTATCTGATCTTGTTGCTGGTGATTCAATCCACCTTACAGATCTTGCGTTCCCTAAAGGTGTTCAATCTGTTGAGCTTGGTAAAGGCGAAGGCCACGATCAGTCTATCGTTACTATCAAAGCTAACAAAGCAGCTCCAACTGAAGACGACGCTTCAGACGCTGCAGAATAATATTTAAGGTCTCGCACCTTGAATTCTATTCAAATGCTTGTGGGCCTGGCTAATCCAGGCCCCGAATACGCAAATACACGCCACAACGCAGGTGCTTGGTTCATTCAAGAACTCGCTGCACGCTACAACTGCACGCTAAAACACGACCCTAAATATCACGGCCTTACTGGCAAAGTGATTATTCAAGGCAAAGAATTCAAATTACTGATCCCCACCACTTACATGAACTTAAGTGGCAAAGCGGTGAGTAGTTTAGCCAATTTTTTTAAAATCCCCGTGGAAGACATACTTGTTGCCCATGATGAATTGGATTTAGACCCGGGCGTTGCTAAATTAAAAAAAGGCGGCGGACATGGCGGTCATAATGGCTTAAAAGACATTATTGCAAAAATGGCAAATCAAAAAGACTTTATGCGCTTACGCATAGGTGTAGGTCATCCAGGACATCGCGAAATGGTCACCGGTTGGGTGCTTGGTAAAGCAGCCAAAGACGATCAAGAAAAAATGGATGCCGCAGTTGATGAAGCAGTTCGTTGTATGGAAATACTTGCTAAAGACGGTGTGTTAAAAGCACAAAACAGACTACATTCGTTTAAACCCTAATCTTTGGGTATACGGTCGCACGTATTAAACGAATCTAAACAAGGTATCTTACTATGGGTTTTAAATGTGGCATCGTTGGCTTGCCTAATGTTGGTAAATCAACACTTTTCAATGCATTGACTAAAGCGGGTATTGAAGCCGCTAACTTTCCTTTTTGTACCATTGAACCTAATACAGGTGTGGTACCGGTGCCAGATCCTCGCCTAGACGAACTTGCTAAAATTGTTAACCCACAACGTATTCTTACAACCAGTATGGAATTTGTGGATATTGCAGGTTTAGTTAAAGGTGCATCGAAAGGTGAAGGCCTAGGCAATCAGTTTTTAGCAAATATCCGTGAAACAGATGCGATTGGCCATGTAGTTCGTTGTTTTGAAGATGAAAACGTTATTCACGTAGCGGGTACTATCGACCCTGCTGACGATATTGACGTGATCAACACCGAGCTAGTTCTTGCTGATATGGACAGTGCTGATAAAGCAATGTTCCGTAATGCAAAAAAAGCAAAAGGTGGCGATAAAGACGCTAAAGAGCAAAATGCGGTACTTGAAAAAGTAAAAGTGCATCTTGATGAAGGCTTAACTTTACGTTCTTTAGCGCTAACAAAAGAAGAAAAAGCAGCCATTGCGCCTATTAACTTCTTAACTATCAAGCCAACTATGTATATTGCTAACGTGGCTGAAGACGGATTTGAAAATAATCCACTACTTGATCGTGTCCGTGAAATAGCGGCTGCTGAAGATGCGGTTGTTGTGCCTGTGTGTGCAGCTATCGAATCTGAGCTATCTGAGCTTGACGAAGAAGACAAATTAGAGTTTATGGCTGACCTAGGTCTTGAAGAGCCAGGACTTAACCTTGTTATTCGTGGTGGCTATGAGCTACTACATTTGCAAACCTACTTTACTGCGGGTGTTAAAGAAGTACGTGCATGGACTATCCCAGTAGGTGCAACAGCACCACAAGCAGCGGGTAAAATTCATACCGACTTTGAACGTGGCTTTATCCGCGCACAAACAATTGCTTTTGATGACTTTATTGCATTTAAAGGTGAAAGCGGTGCAAAAGAAGCAGGTAAAATGCGCCAAGAAGGAAAAGAGTACATTGTTAAAGATGGCGATGTAATGAACTTCTTGTTCAACGTATAATTAAACATTGCACCACGTTAAGTGGCTCATTGTTTTTTAAAGGCTCGTTTTTACGAGCCTTTTTATTTTTCAGCCGAATAAAAGTAATAATTAGTCTACCCTTACTATAGGCTTAGAATTGTAAGGCAAAGCCAAAATTACAATACAAAGCCCACAAAGAGTGTTAAAAAAGCAACGTTTTAATTAAAAAGTAGCCGGTTAGCCTATTTTTCCTGCAAACAAACCAACTTAAGTGTTTTTTTGCAAAAAAGGTGTTGACGAATTTGGGGCATATCAGCATAATACGCCCCGCACTCAGCGATGAAGTGTTAACAAAAAAGATGGCTAAGTAGCTCAGCTGGTTAGAGCACATCACTCATAATGATGGGGTCACAGGTTCAAATCCCGTCTTAGCCACCATTTATTTTTTGTTGCTCAATGAAGAGTTTAAAATAACTACCATTTCTTTGATTAATTCAAAGTGATAATGCGGGAGTGGCGGAATTGGTAGACGCGCTGGATTTAGGTTCCAGTATCTTAGGATGTGAGAGTTCAAGTCTCTCCTTCCGCACCATATTCTTGATAAGAATTAAAACTATCAATTGTTTATTGTTGGGATATCGCCAAGCGGTAAGGCACCAGGTTTTGATCCTGGCATTCCCAGGTTCAAATCCTGGTATCCCAGCCAACAATGGCTAAGTAGCTCAGCTGGTTAGAGCACATCACTCATAATGATGGGGTCACAGGTTCAAATCCCGTCTTAGCCACCATTTCTTTTATAGAAGTGGCTCTGCAAGAATTAAATTGCAACTCAATGAAGAGTTTAAAATAACTACCATTTCTTTGATTAATTCAAAGTAATAATGCGGGAGTGGCGGAATTGGTAGACGCGCTGGATTTAGGTTCCAGTATCTTAGGATGTGAGAGTTCAAGTCTCTCCTTCCGCACCATATTCTTTGATAAGAATTAAAATTATCAGCAATTTCTTAGTTGGGATATCGCCAAGCGGTAAGGCACCAGGTTTTGATCCTGGCATTCCCAGGTTCAAATCCTGGTATCCCAGCCAACTTCTTCTACCAAAGAATGTTGAATTAAGAAATACTCTGTTAGGAGTATAAACATAAATTTGTATGCGGGAGTGGCGGAATTGGTAGACGCGCTGGATTTAGGTTCCAGTATCTTAGGATGTGAGAGTTCAAGTCTCTCCTTCCGCACCACATTCTTGATAAGAATTAAAATTATCAGCAATTTCTTAGTTGGGATATCGCCAAGCGGTAAGGCACCAGGTTTTGATCCTGGCATTCCCAGGTTCAAATCCTGGTATCCCAGCCAACTTCTTCTACCAAAGAATGTTGTATAAGAATAAGCACTGCGGGAGTGGCGGAATTGGTAGACGCGCTGGATTTAGGTTCCAGTATCTTAGGATGTGAGAGTTCAAGTCTCTCCTTCCGCACCATGTTCTTAATTAGAACTAAAACTCATCCAAATTTAGCGTTGGGATATCGCCAAGCGGTAAGGCACCAGGTTTTGATCCTGGCATTCCCAGGTTCAAATCCTGGTATCCCAGCCAATTTGCAAACTTTTTTGATTGCCCCCCACACTAGCTTCAAAATCACTAATATTTTTACTTTTATAATCCAATACCACATTTTTTCAGATATAAAAAAAGACCCAAATTTGAGCCTTTTCATCAACTAACTAAGCTCACCACTTATTGCGTATTTTAATACCCAGTTTTTTACCGGCCCTGTATTATTAGCTAACTTTAAAAATGTGCTGCGCGCCCATTTTAATGGGGCTATTTGGTTTGAGAAACCAAAGTAGCAAGCATCCATCATACTCATCATTAATAAATTAGCGTTACGACGACTACGTTCGTACTCTTTAAGCATTAGCGGGCAACCTACATCATCAGCTGTACGCAACACTTCAGCTAAGGCAGCCACATCTTGAAAGCCTAAATTAACGCCCTGTCCTGCCAGTGGGTTAATGGTATGCGCCGCGTCACCCACTAAAACGAGTCTTCCCTGTGAATAAGTATTAGCATGCTGCCTTGCTAAAGGAAATATAGCATGGCTTTGTACTTCAAAATCACCAGCAAGCTTAGGAAACTTTTCAACAATGTGTGCTTTTAGTGCGCTCGATGACAAGTCTTTAAATGCCTTGAGGGTATTTGCATCGTCATACCAAATTAAATTAGCGTAAGGTGCCTGCATAGGTAAAAACGCAACCGGCCCCGAAGGGGTAAACTGCTGCCATGTTTTTACTTGTTGTGGTGCATCGAGTTTTATTAACACGCCCATACAATGCTGCTGATATTGCCACCCAGTTATACCAATATTAGCTTTGCTGCGTAATTGTGATTGCCCACCATCGGCTGCAATTACTAAATCGGCCGTATAGCTTTGTTCGTTGTAATGTAAGGTTATGCTATCAAGGTTTTGCTCAATCGCAGTTAAAGCCGATGACGGATTAATTATTTCAATATGATGCTGTTCAAATTGCTGCCATAAGCTTGCTTGAATTAACTTATTCTCGATTAAATGACCTAAATGAGTGGTATTAATAGCATGGCAATCAAATAATAAATGATCGTTACCACGCTCAAAAGCTTCTAATTGTTCATAGGGAGCCAATCTATTTGCTCGCAATAATGTCATCGCACCGAGCTGATCAAGCAGTTTTTCAGAAAAACGATTAATGGCTGATACACGTATATCAACTTCATTGTTACTGAGAACTTGTGAAGCGTTTATTGGGTGTTTTTCTATCACACGAACGGCTTTGCCTTGTTGCGCTAATTTAATCGCCATAGCGGCGCCAACCATGCCGCCGCCTACTATTATTACATTATTTTTAGCCATGTTTTTCATCATTTAAATTCTGACTTAACTCTGTTTTGATTGTATCGTAATTAGTTTGCTCTGTGCGAGCGCTACGCTTAATTCTCTTATTAAACCCACACTATATTGATTTCAGATCACAAACATGAAATCTATACTTGGTTTTGCGCGTGTATCCAGCTAAAATACGCGTCCTTTAAGTCGAGCAAAATTTAATAATTGCGCCACTTATACCTGTTTCTAGCACATGTTTGTGCGACTATCGAATTGAACACGAGGCTATATTTCAATGAGCAAAAAGCTGCATATTAAAACTTGGGGTTGTCAGATGAACGAATACGACTCACAGAAAATGGCTGATCTTCTAGATGCTACCAACGGCTATCAGCTAACTGAAGAAGCTGCTGATGCTGATGTTATATTACTTAACACCTGTTCAATTCGTGAAAAAGCGCAAGAAAAAGTATTCCACCAATTAGGTCGTTGGAAGTTATTAAAAGATGACAAACCAGACCTGATTATTGGCGTTGGCGGCTGTGTTGCATCGCAAGAAGGCGATTCAATTCGTCAACGTGCTCCGTTTGTCGATGTTATTTTTGGCCCACAAACATTGCACCGTTTACCTGAAATGATTAAACAAGTGCAAGGTAATAAAGGGTCATCAGTGGTTGATATTTCATTCCCAGAGATTGAAAAATTTGACCGCTTACCAGAGCCAAAAGCTGAGGGCCCTTCTGCGTTTGTGTCGATTATGGAAGGGTGTTCTAAATACTGTACTTTCTGTGTTGTACCTTACACACGCGGTGAAGAAGTAAGCCGTCCTGTTGATGATGTGTTATTAGAAGTTGCCCAGCTTGCTGAGCAAGGCGTTCGTGAAGTTAACCTACTAGGTCAAAACGTAAATGCGTACCGTGGTGATACACACGATGGGGATATTTGTTATTTTTCAGATCTGCTTCGTTTAGTGGCTGCGATTGACGGGATTGACCGTATTCGTTACACCACTTCACACCCCGTTGAGTTTACGCCTGACATTATTGACGCTTATGCCGATGTGCCTGAGCTGGTTGATCACTTACACCTTCCAGTACAAAGTGGCTCAGATCGTGTTTTAAACTTAATGAAACGCGGCCATACTGCACTTGAGTACAAATCAACTATTCGTAAGCTACGTAAAATTCGCCCTAACTTAAGTATGTCGTCAGATTTCATCATAGGTTTCCCAGGTGAAAGCAAGGCCGATTTTGAAGCCACCCTGAACCTTATCAACGATATTGGTTTTGATATGAGCTTTAGCTTTATTTACAGCGCACGCCCAGGTACACCAGCAGCCGATTTGCCAGATGACGTAACCGAGCAAGAGAAAAAAGAACGCCTGTACTTATTGCAAAATCGTATTACGCAAATGGCACAGCAAATTAGCCGCCAAATGTTTGATACTGAGCAACGTATTTTAGTTGAAGGTCCTTCTAAGAAGAACCCGATGGAACTACGTGGCCGAACTGAAAATAACCGTGTAGTTAACTTTGTTGGCCCACACACAGTGATCGGTCAGTTTGTTGATGTACGTATTACCGAAGCGTTACCAAACTCTTTACGTGGCGATTTAATTCGTACAGAATCAGAAATGAACTTACGCCGCGAAATTGCGCCTTCTGCTATTTTAACCAAAGCAGCGAGTGAGCAAAAAACCGAGACAGCTAACGAAATTGGCGTTGCTACTTTCGTACCTTAGTTGCAAAAATTCATTGCGCCAGTTAACGCTGGCGCACTGTAATAGGAAGTAATTTTGAGTAATCAGTTAAAAATATTAGAGATTTATTTAGAACCTGCCGACAACAAACGCCTTTCTTCATTATGTGGCCCGTTTGACGAAAACATCAAACAAATTGAACGCCGTCTAGGTGTTGAAATTATTCATCGTGATAACTTTTTTAAAGTAACCGGTAAACTACACAGTAGCGCCGGCGCGGTAGAGATCTTAAAAAACCTATATATTGATACTCAACCTGTACGTGGGGAAATTGGCGAAATTGAGCCTGACAACGTCCATTTAGCCATCACTGAGTCTAAAGCGCTTGAGCAAGACACCTCTAGTAGCGCCTATGGCAAAGAAATGATGATTAAAACCCGTCGTGGCGTTATTAAACCGCGAAACGATAACCAAGGCTTGTATGTTGCTAATATTTTGCACCACGACATTACCTTTGGTATTGGCCCTGCAGGTACAGGTAAAACCTATCTTGCAGTTGCAGCGGCAGTTGATGCACTAGAGCGCCAAGAAATACGCCGCATATTGCTCACTCGCCCTGCGGTTGAAGCGGGTGAAAAACTCGGTTTTTTACCGGGTGACTTAAGCCAAAAAATAGACCCTTACTTACGCCCACTTTACGATGCCTTATTTGAAATGCTTGGCTTTGAGCGTGTTGAAAAACTGATTGAAAAAAACATCATTGAAATTGCGCCATTGGCTTACATGCGTGGGCGCACACTTAATGATGCGTTTATTATTTTAGATGAAAGCCAAAATACCACCACAGAGCAAATGAAAATGATCTTAACCCGTATTGGTTTTAATTCTAAAGCAGTGATCACCGGCGATATAACCCAAGTTGATTTACCTCGAGGTGCGCGCTCTGGTCTTCGCCATGCTATTGAAGTATTGGATGGCGTTGATGAAATTAGCTTTAACTTTTTCAAATCGCACGATGTGGTACGCCACCCTGTAGTAGCCCGCATTGTAGAAGCGTATGAGCGCAACGATGAGCGTGAACGTCTTAAGCGATTAGAGAAACAACAAGCCAAAGAAGCGCTCGCCGCCCATGAGCAACCTGCTACTAAAGAGTAATACCGTGAAAACAGAACTTGATTTACAAATAGCGTGTGAGTTTGACAACT
The DNA here is from genome assembly GCF_054968565.1 of Pseudoalteromonas sp. G5_S1_54_S4. Classification (NCBI taxonomy): domain Bacteria; kingdom Pseudomonadati; phylum Pseudomonadota; class Gammaproteobacteria; order Alteromonadales; family Pseudoalteromonadaceae; genus Pseudoalteromonas; species Pseudoalteromonas sp. G5_S1_54_S4. Next base: position 45,105 of record NZ_JBQKUL010000026.1, read on the forward strand.
TACCCAGCCTTGAGCAGTTTGCCATGTGGGCCGATAAAGTACTTAGTCAATATCGTGATGAGTCTGAGCTGACCATTGTTATCAGCGATGAAGAACAGTCGCAACAGCTCAATAATGACTACCGAGGTAAAAATAAGCCTACCAACGTATTATCATTTGAATTTGAAGCGCCACCGGGTATTGATATCCCACTTGTGGGCGACTTAATTATTTGTCCTGCCATTGTTTTGGCTGAGGCACAAGAGCAAGAAAAGTCATTTCATGACCACTTTGCTCATATGGTTATTCATGGATGCTTGCATTTACTTGGATTTGACCATATAAAGAGTGAAGACGCGTTAGAGATGGAAAGCATAGAAAAGCAATTACTTGCTGAACTAAACATAGCAGACCCATATCGGGACGATATTTAAATAAACGGAGCAATTAGACGTAATGAGCGACGATAACTCGCAATCTAGCCAGGGTTCTTCTGGCAAAACTTGGCTGGGTCGTATAACCCAGATGTTGCAAGGGGAACCCCAGAATAGAGAAGAGCTGGTTGAGGTAATTGCCGATGCCCAAGAGCGGGATGTAATCGATCCTGAAACTAAAGAAATGATTGAAGGTGTGCTTGGCGTGTCTGAGCTCAAAGTGCGAGATATTATGATCCCGCGCTCACAAATGGTCACTTTGGAAATTGATAGCCCGCTTGAAGAGCACATACCTATGATGGTTGACTCTACCCACTCTCGTTTTCCGGTAGTGTGTGAAGATAAAGACCATGTAGAAGGGATTTTACTCGCAAAAGACTTATTACCTCTCATTTTAAATAAAGATGAGCATTTACCATCGCTACGTGACTATTTGCGCCCTGCCATGGTAGTGCCTGAAAGTAAACGGGTGGATACCCTGCTTAATGAATTTCGTCAGCAACGCTACCATATGGCAATCGTGATAGACGAATACGGCGGTGTATCGGGTTTAGTAACCATTGAAGATATTCTTGAGATCATTGTTGGCGAAATCGAAGATGAGCACGATGAAGAAGAAGAACAACAAGATATTCGACAACTGGCTAAACATGTTTACGTTGTGCAAGCACTGACCCCTGTAGATGACTTTAACGAGCATTTTAAATCAGGCTATAGTTCGCAAGACGCCGATACTATTGGTGGTACCGTATTACATGCCTTTGGCCATATGCCGAGTCGTGGCGAAACCATTGATATAGACGGATTTCAGTTTAAAGTAACTAATTCTGATAACCGTCGTATATTACAACTGCAAGTCACCATTCCTAAGGCTGATGATAACGACAGTGAAGAAACTGCTAACTAGCCTCACCCTACTAGCAAAAGATAAAAAAGCATGGCTCGCACTGGTTGCGGGCCTTGTTTTGACTTTTAGCTACGCGCCTTTTGGTCTTTGGCCAATTGTATTTTTTAGCTTGGCCGCATTATTTTATTGTATCCCTGCAAACCTCACTGGAAAAAAACACGCTAAAACCGCGGCTAAATATGGCTTTATATTTGGTCTAGGCTGGTTTGGTGCAGGCATTAGCTGGGTGCATGTATCTATTGCCACCTTTGGTGGTATGCCACTTATCGCTTCCATTTCGTTAATGGTATTGCTGTGCAGCTACCTTGCATTATTTCCTGCGTTGGCACTATGGGCAACCACTCGTTTTTCAAACGGCTCTATAAATTTTGCAGCGCTACTACTCCCTTGTTTTGCGATTAGTGAGTATTTGCGAGCCAAGCTATTAACCGGTTTTCCTTGGTTAAGCTTTGGCTATACACAAACCGACAGTCCACTTAATGCCCTTGCTCCTTTTATTGGTGAATTTGGACTCACGCTATTATGTATTGCCATTGGTTTTGCATTGTACAGCTTAACCCAAAAACAATATAAAGTGCCTGCTATTACCGCTGCTGTGGTTGTTTTAGCTTTTGCAGGTGCACATTTTACAAAGGCACCCCATTACTCCAATAAAGACCTTTCTGTGCTGCTTGTACAAGGTAATATAAAACAACACTTGCGCTTTGACCCCAGTGAGTTTTGGACCACCATGAGTAAGTATCAGGATATGACACGCCCACATTGGGATGCCGATTTAATTGTGTGGCCTGAAGCCGCAGTCCCTGAAATAGAAGCCCTCGCTGATTCATACTTAGCGGGCTTAGACAGTGCCGCCTCATTTAATAAAACCGCGCTAGTAACGGGTATTGTCGATTATCAACGCGATACAAGAACCATTTTTAATACACTTATTGTGGTTGGAAATAAAGAGCAAAATGATGAACACGGCCACTATCGTTACTTAGATAGTAACCGCTATCAAAAGCATCAGTTATTGCCTATTGGTGAATTTGTCCCCTTTGAAGACATACTACGCCCCATAGCTCCGTTATTTGATTTGCCTATGTCGTCGTTCTCTCGCGGTGATAAAGTGCAAAATAACTTACGCGCGAATGGCTTTAATCTACTGCCCGCTATTTGCTATGAAATAGTCTTTGCCGATTTAGTGCGGGGTAACTACAAAAGCGACTCTGATTTACTATTTACCGTAAGCAACGATGCTTGGTTTGGTGATTCTATTGGCCCCCACCAGCATATGCAAATTGCACGCATGCGCGCCCTAGAACTACAACGTCCACTAGTACGTGTTACCAACAACGGTATAAGCGGTGTATATGACCCCATAAGCCAAACACGCCAAACTATGCCACAGTTTGAAGCAACAACACTTAAAGCCAATATAAAGCTCATACAAGGAGACAGCGTATACAGCCAATACGGCAATAAGTTTGTATGGGGATTTGTGTTGCTGCTGGGTGTTGCTGGGTTTGGGATTAGGTTTAGGAAGTAAATTATAGCTGATAGCTATTAGTGGTCAGCTATCAGTAAGAGAAAGGTTGCTCTGGTATCTAACCAACCTACGCAAATCTATTTTTTAATCCAGCCTATGCTTAAAATATAACGAGTCCCTTTTTTTATTTTTAATACTTGGTGCTGTTCTACATCAGGCCTAAAAAGTTTAATACGGCTGTAATTTATTATCAGATTTTCACAAATAAATTCACCGCCTTCTACCGCATGTTTTAGTACAATGTTAAGTCTAAAGTGCTTACCAGTTCTCACTTTATCGGTATGCGGTTTTATTTCACTCCCTTGTGGGAATTTAATTAAGTAGGCATCAAGCTTAAACGGAGCGAAAATACGGCAGAGTAGCATTTTGTCGTAGCCTGACTTTTGTCGCCCACGTTCCCAACTAAATAACTTATTTGGCATCTATAATTACTCTAAAAAAACTCGAATACATGCTCTAAAACCACTTAATTTTAAGCTTTGTCGAGTGAACTTTACTTGCTTGTGATCTAAATAAATTGCATTTAATGTCAATATAGCTAATTTGGTTAGGCTCTAGAAAGTTGTCTGTGCTTTTGCCTACACAGTTACCAATAAACTTGCCACTTTCGTCAAATGTAGAAGCAATAACGGTTCCCGTATAAATGCTCTCATCAGTAATATTTTTTAATTCAGCCGCTATTCTTACTTGACCATTTTCTTTGTATATTTCAGAAAGAGTAAGTTTATAGTCATTATTAAATTCATCACTTGTTTCTAATGCTTTATTTGAAACCATTGTTTTGAATCCACTGTCAACATCAGCGGCGATTGTTAGGGCGAACACACTAATGCCACCAAGCATTGCTATTACAAACCCAACTCCCCAAAAAAAGCCCTTTATGCTCTCATTAAAATTATTAGTGTCCATTTAATTCCCTTTAGTTTTTACCATTGTATTTCGTTAACAACATAGCCAAAGTAACTTTTTTCACCGACTAAGTTCACTTTTGTATTTTTAAGTTTTAAAAGCTTATGCTTATCTAAATACCACCTGATGGTGTGCTGTTTGTTTGTAGATGTATCTTCAAAGAGTAAACGAACGCAATTCGGCTCATAATCGCTATAACAAGCTTCAGACTCAACTAAGGTATATTCTTCAGACCAATAATCGCCTAAATGATAATGCGCCCATAGTTGAATCGGCGCACAAATGACAGCCCAAAGATACGCATAAAGCAAAATGGGTATCATAATGATGCTTAAATACTTAAGTATAATCCCCTCTTGATCAAAGTAAGTATTAAACTCTTCTCTCGCATGTGGCGTTTTTATTAAATGAAATAGAAAGGCACACACTAAAGAAATAGTAATAAAGCTTAAAATCCAATGACTTAAAAAGTCATAAAAACGGTTAGGAATAAACGAAGGGTCGATTGAAGTGTACCACTCATATAGGCCAACAGGCGCGATCATCATAACAATAAATGCTAAGATAATGAGAATCACAGGCTTTTTTGTCATATAAATTAATATCCTTATATTTTATGACGTCTTTAATTTGGTCAGTATTTTAATCAAGGATTGCCTTATCCCAGTATTAAAATAATTATGTGAACAATTATTACATCAAAACGTATTATTATTAATAATGGTTTTAAGGAATTACTCATGACCGCCAAACAACTCTCATCACTTTTTGTTTTTAACTTACTGTTTGCCACTACCGAGGCAAACGCCAATGCTCGCTGGTATGTAGTGAATGATTCGGTGATGGGTGGCATTTCTAATAGTCAGGTTTTGTATGAAAACGACAATTTAGTGTTTACAGGCAATGTATCGCTTGCAAACAATGGAGGGTTTGCTTCTATTCGAACGCTATTGGATTTACAAAGCCAAGACATCACTAAAATTATGCTACGTGTTAAGGGCGATGGTCAAACCTATCAATTACGTTTAAGAACCAATGAGTACATGGATGGGGCGGCTTATACCCGCTCGTTTAGTACCACAAAGAGCGAGTGGCTTAATATTGAGTTTTTACCTGAGGATTTTCAGCTTACTTATCGCGGCCGCTTACTTGAACAACAACCTACAATTAACTTTAAAGATATAAAGCAGCTTGGGTTTATGATTGCAGGTAAACAAGCGGGAGAATTTAGGCTTGAGGTTGGAAAAATTGAGTTTAAAAACTAACTTTTCTGCGTACATTACAAGGTTAAATAACCTGAACTAATACAGTTAGACTTTGGTTAAATAGTAAAGTCGTCGCCTCGCCTTTTCATTTCGTTGATTACTAGCTCAATAATTTGTTGTTTTATTGCTGCCTGCTGTGACTGTACCTCACTAAGTTGCAGCTCCAATCTATTTATCTCTTCTTGTTGTTGCTCGGTTTTATACTTTTTAGCTCCCATATGCTCAGCATCCATAGTTAAGCGACTATCATCTTCAGCTGGCCCATATTGGCTATTATCAATGGTTAAACTGCGTTGTACCGTACTCTGCTTAAGCTTATTTACTTGTTCTTGCAATGCAACCACTTGCTGGGTGAAATATTTATATGCCTTTTCTAAATTTTGATATTGCTCAGCAAATGTTGCGTTATCTTCGCTGTATTTTTGAACCTTAGCATCTAAAAACTCTGATAAAACATAGTCAGGCTCTTCCTCTGATTTATCATCAATGTGTTGCTGTTCTGATTCTATTAAAGGCTGATTGTTATAATTAGATGCTTGATATTGAATTGAGGCGGTTGAAATCTTCATTATTTTATCCCTAAAATGAATTTGTCACTATTTTAGGTATCGACTGACGATTTAAATTCTTGAGTAGGATTGGCTAATAAGAGCAAATAAAAAAGCCCTACTTGATTAAAGTAGGGCTTAAAGTATTTTTTACCTTAAAATTACGACTCAATAGCCAGTAATTCCACCTCAAAAATAAGCAATGACGCAGGAGGTATACTCCCTACCCGCTTTTCACCATAGGCAAGCTGGTGCGGTATATAAAACTGAAATTTATCGCTCGGGCTCATCAGTTGCAGACCCTCAGTCCAGCCTTTTATAACTTGGTGCAAGCCAAAGCTAATCGGAGTTTTACGCTCCACTGAGCTGTCAAATACAGTGCCGTCGATTAAAGTGCCGTGATAATGCACTTTCACCATACTCGTTGGGCTAGGTGTATTTTCGCTATCCCCTTTATGGATTATTTTATATTGCAAGCCAGACGCGGTTTCTTGAACGCCTTCTACCTTTGCATTGGCAATTAAGTAATCACTTTCAATTTGCGCATTAGCGATTGCTTGCTGCTTGGCTTTTTTACTGTTTTTAAAAATCAAAACGCAAAAAATAGCGATAACAATCAATAAAATAATATTGATCATAACTCCCCTTTTTCATCTTCTGAGTCGTCTTTATCGTCGCTGTTATCGCCGTTAACAATATCAGCAATATCTTTTAATCGTGCTAATGCAATGCCATTCACTGAATCTTCTGGGTACTGCTCATCAATCATGTCACCCGCGTCAATATCCATTAGTAAGTTTAGCGCTTGGTCAACTGTTTCAACGGCGAAAATATTAAATTTACCCAGTTCAACCGCATTCAGTATTTCATCATCAAGTACTAAGTTAACTTGGTTTGATTTTGGAATAATGACGCCTTGCTCGCCCGTTAAACCACGCATTTTACATAGCTTAAAGAAGCCTTCTATTTTTTCATTTACGCCACCGATTGCTTGCACATCACCATGCTGATTAATAGAGCCGGTTAGTGCAATAGATTGGCTTATTGGTAAACTGGTGATCGCCGAAATTAGCGCACAAAGTTCAGCAAGAGAGGCGCTATCACCATCTATATAGCCATAGCTTTGTTCAATAGCGATATTCGCACTGAGTGTTAAGCTAAAGTGTTGCGCATATTTGTTACCTAAATAACCGGTAAGCAACATTACCCCTTTTGAGTGAATTGCTTTACCCAGCTCAGCTTCGCGTTCCACATCAATAACGCCATCAGCACCCGCATAAACAGTGGCGGTAATGCGTGCAGGTGTACCAAACGAAGTATCACCAATGTGCAGTACCGTTAAACCGTTTACTTTACCTACGGCTTGCCCGTCGGTCGCAATTAAGGTGTGGCCTTCTTTTATATCGCTGAGCATATTTTCACTAATTTGCCCTGTACGGTATTGTTTGCCTTCAATCGCTTCGTCAATATGGCGAGCATCAATCACCGTCAGCTTATCTTGCTTAGCGTAAAAACTAGCCTCAGCCACAAGCTCTAGTACATCAGCAAAACGGGCTGAGAGTTTATTATGGTGCTCAGCTTGGCGATAACTAAACTTAAGCAATCGCACCATTGCTGATTCGTTTAACGTGCACTTTAATGTTTGCTCACAGTAATCACTGACTTTAGTAATAAACTGATACTGCAGCTTATCGCTGCTTGGTAAGTAATAATCAAAATCGGCAAGTACTCTAAATAACTCAGCAAATTCCTCGTCGTATTCACCGATGGTGTAATAAAGTTCACGTGAGCCGAGTAAAATAATTTTCACATCAAGCGGTATTAACTGCGGTCGAAGCGTAAAGCTACTACCAACGACACTGTCTTGATAAGGTAAGTCATTTTTAATTTGATGGGTTTTTAGCGACAGCTTTAGCCCATCCCACACTTGGGGTTGAGCCATTACTTTTTCAGCATCCATAATTAAATAGCCGCCATTCGCGCGGTGCAATGCACCAGGTTGAATTGATCGATAGCTGGTAATTAACGACCCTTGCGATGTGGCATATTCAATTTTGCCAAAAATATTACCAAAGGTTGGGTTTGGCTCGTAAACAACCGGTGCCGCATCGCCTTCTTTATATTCGACCAAAATATTAGGCGCAAAAAAGTCGGTAAGCATGCCTTTACGATCAAAGTCTTCTTTGTTTTCTTCGCTTTCACCTTCATCATCAAGCCATTCAAGGACGGCATCAATAATTTCTACACGTATATCTTTTAAATAACGCAGTACACCAATATGGCTGGCATATTTATGTTCTAAATCTTTTAATAACGGTTTAGTGGCTTGCTCAGCAGTAGACTTTTTAAGGTTGCGGAGCTTTTCTTTCGACTCGCGTTTCCAGCGCGGTAACTCAATAAGCGCCTCAATGAGGGCATCTTCTAATTTTTCTATACGCTCAAAAAACATCTCGCGTAAGTCATCTTCAAGATCAGAAAACTCATTATCGGTAAGTTGTTTACCATCAATCAGCGGTGCAAAGCCGACTACGCCTTTTTCTTCAATTAGTGCCACACTTTGTTCAAGTGCTGCTATTTCTACTGCGGTAATTGCGCCGTCGTAAGCATCGTTAAATTCACGATCTATCGATTTTTTCTTGCGCTGATAGGCTGGGTTATCAAATGCAGCAGGAAAAGTGTCGAGTACTTCATCAATAAATGAGTCAATATCATCGGCTAGTTGTTTGCTTTGCCCTGCATGCATAAATAAGGCAATAGGCTCACGGTGATCGTCGTAGTTATTAACATATAACCATTCATGCGGTGTTGTGCGCTCTTTAGCGTATTGTTTTAATTTGTCTTTTACTAAAGTAAAACGCCCGTGTGCCGCCTCTCCCATTACATAAACATTATAACCGGGTAGGTCCATTCCTAAAGAAAAGTCCAATGCACTTTGCGCACGTTGTTGGCCTATAAAGGTAAGTTGCTCAGGGTATGGATTACTCATACAAGTGTTTACATGGCTCGATGAAATACTCGGTGCAAGATTTGATACGGGTAGTGGCAGCAATTTTTTCGTCATTCTAACTTCTTTTTTTACCAGCATATTTGCTAGGTTTTGGACGTATTGAGTGGCAATATAAGCCACTCAATATTCATATTTAAGGTTGTAAAGCCTGGCGGCTAAAATAGATGCCATCACACTGTGTACACGGAATAATTTGCGTTGCATGATAAACATCGTAACTATGGTTGCAATTCTTACATACTAATGTGCCCATGGCTATCCATTCACCTGCGTGATAAACACCATTATGCTTAAAATCTTCACTTAATGACTGCCATTCAAGCTGTGTTTTGTCTTCAATATGAGAAAGCTCAAACCACAATGACTCTTTAAGCTCCTGCCATGCAAGCGAATTATAGTAGTTGTTATTTTCTTGTAGATGAGAAATGTCACGCATTAGGTAATTACGATAAAGATAATATTTTTCTTCACCTAAATCTTTAAGTGCCTGCTCGGATTCAATAAATCGCTTTACTGCTGCTTTAACTTCATGCTCTTTTACATCTTTTAACCAATCGGTTAAATCGCTTAGCCATGCTCTGTAATCTGCCATTTTTTACTCCTTCAAAATTGTGAGGGGACTGATATTTATACGGCGCTATTAGCTGTTGATAAAAACAACACCATACAGGCTTTGTTTAGGGTCTGTTGACCTTTT
>NZ_JBQKUL010000027.1:0-53942 GCF_054968565.1 Pseudoalteromonas sp. G5_S1_54_S4
CGTGGAATCCTTCGCTTTTGCATGTATAATTTAAAAAAATCGATGTAAAACATCTCGTATAACGTATATTATAGGGCACTATGGCTAAGAAAAATTCTTCAAAATCGACAAGTAATACCATCGCGCTAAATAAAAAAGCGCGACACGAGTATTTTTTACACGACAAGTTTGAAGCAGGTATTGAACTCCAAGGCTGGGAAGTAAAAAGTATCCGAGCAGGTAAAGTAAATATCTCTGAAACTTATATTCATCTTAAAAACGGTGAAGCGTTTTTATTAGGCAGCACAATCCAGCCTTTAAATAGTGCATCAACCCATGTTATTTGCGACCCGCTGCGTTATCGTAAATTATTACTAAGCAGACGTGAACTTGACCGTTTGGTTGGTGCAACCGAGCGTGATGGTTATTCATTAATTGCCACAGCTATGTATTGGAAAAAATGCTGGGTAAAGCTTGAATTCCATTTAGCGAAAGGTAAGAAAATGCATGACAAACGTGAAGACGGTAAAAATAAAGATTGGTCTCGTGAAAAAGAACGCTTAATGAAACATAAAGTTTAAATGAAAAAGCCTAACATCATGTTAGGCTTTTTTTTGCTAAATTTTTAGGAAAATACAAATTATTACAAATTAAAGTCGCTCGGCGTTTTGTTTATCAATAATAACTAAATCACGTTACAGCGCCAAATAGCGAGCATCCTATCGTTTACCTTTATTGAGAAAATCAGTACATATTAGTGCAGATAACAAAATCATCTTTGTGGCCAATTGATAACAGTTAAGTTACATGGTATTAATAATTCGACTTGTAAAACAAGTAAATTATTAACATATCAACAAGGACTTAAGGATACATACCAACCCTTTATAGAAAATGGACGCTCAGCGAGAATTTAAAAGTACTTAGGCAAGGCATTTGAATGAATTAAGTGTGGCTCTCTTTAAAATTCAAAAAACGCAGTTTAAGCACTTTTAAAACTCGCCCTATGGGAGAGCATCTGCAGAACTTTCTCTGCGTTACCACTCTTCGTAATAGAAACCACTATTACATCATCATGGCGCCTTGATAAAATCCAGCAGAACGCTCTCTGAGCAAACATTTTCTATGATGGGTTGGTATCGCTCAATTGCATTTACACCGAGCTTAATCATCGGTGCTACTATCGCATTGTCAGCAGGTTTTAGTACAACAACTTACGCTGCACAGCAAACTGCAGAAAAAGTAGAACGTATTCAAGTAACAGGCTCTCGTATCAAACGTTCCGATATAGAAGGCCCATCACCAGTACAATCCATTAATAAAGAAGACATCGAAAACATGGGTTATGACAACCTACAACAGCTTCTTGAAAGAATGCCTGTTGCAGGTAATGGTACTTTTTCAACCCGTGGTAATAACCAAGACTCAACTGCAAATGGCTCAGCTGCCGTCAGCCTTCGTGGCTTAGGCGCCGATGCTACCTTGGTACTTATTAATGGTCGTCGTGTTGCAATCAGCGCATTTGCTGAAGGGATCACCAACTCATTCGTTGATATCAACAGTATTCCTGTTTCAGCAATCGAACGTATTGATATTTTAAAAGATGGCGCCTCAGCAATCTATGGCTCTGATGCTGTAGCGGGTGTTGTAAACGTTATCTTGAAAAAAGATATTGACGGTATTGAAGTAAACTTAGGTTACGGCGGCACAGATGGCCCTAACTATGAAGAAACTACAGCCAGTATTGTTTGGGGTACTACTAGTGCAAAAAGTAGCGCATCCGTTATTATTGATTACTTTAAAAACACCTCTTTATCATCAGATGAAATGGGGCGTTTAGGTACTGCTAATCAATCTCCATATGGCGGTGAAGATTTCCGTTCATCACGTGGCTTCCCTGGCTACTTCTATGTTGATGGCGTTAAAACAATTGACCCTGCGTGTCCTGCAGAAAATGCAACATCAAGTGGCAGTTGTTTATTTGACTATGGTCCATTTGGCTATATTGCGCCGGCATCAGAACGTGTAGGTGCTATTTCACAATTTGAATACCGCTTTGATAATGGCATAACGGGCTTCTTAGAAATGGCCGTTCAGCATAACAGCTCAATTGCAGCAGGTGCCCCAACGCCACTTGATGAAGATGCGGGCTTAACAGTACCAGGTAGTCACCCTAATAACCCATTCGGCCAAGATATTGAAATAGGTCGTTACAGAACCGTAGATGCGGGTGCGCGCCAATGGGATATCGAATCAGACACATTACGTTTTGTTGCTGGTTTAAAAGGTGAAATAAACGATTGGAGCTGGGAAACAGCGGTACAAAAAGGACGTAGTAAGTCATTACAAACTGGGGATCGCTCACAAGGTTGGGTACGCACCGACTTCTTACAACAAGAAATTGATGCCGGTAACTACAACCCATTTGGCGGCACTTACAACGATCCGGCCGTAATTGATAGAATTACTACGAGCTTGGTTCGTCAAGGCGAGTCTCATATGACGTCGTTCGATGCTAACATTTCAGGTGAAGCATTTAGCTTTGGTGATGATGTTGTCATGATGGCGGCCGGTATTGAATACCGCGAAGAGGACGTAACGGATACGCCAGATGATCAATTCCAACGAGGATTAATCTTTGGTACCGAGTCTGTGTCAGCTGCAGCAGAGCGTGACCAATACGCTGCCTATGTAGAGTTTTCAATTCCACTTGCTGAGAACTTAGAGCTACAACTTGCTGGTCGTTACGATGATTACAGTGACTTTGGTACCACAACCAATCCTAAAGTCGCTTTACGCTGGGCACCTACTGATGAAATCACAGTGCGTGGTTCTTGGGCACAAGGCTTTAGAGCACCGTCACTTGCACAAGTAGGTTTAGGGCCATCTCAAGAGAGCCAGTTCTTTATCGATAATTACCGTTGTGACGCAACAGGTAAAGATTGTGATGCACTAGATTACAACATTGAATTTGCTGGTAATCCTGACTTAGAGGCTGAAGAGTCTGAATCTTGGAACGTCGGCTTTATTTGGGCACCTACAACTGACTTTGGTTTGAGTGTAGATGTATGGAGTATCACCCAAGACAATAAAATTGATGAGCAAGAGTTTGGTCCAATTTACAACTCAGAGTGTAATAACCAAAACAGTACCGTATGTGTTCGCTTACCTCCTTCAGGTACAGACAGTTTAGGGACTATTCAAAAGATTTTCAGTACTTTTGAAAATGTATCATCACAAGAAGTTTCGGGCGTTGATATTTCAGCAAATTACAACCACTCACTGGATGATTTAGGCTTACTAAAATTCAATTTAGAATGGGCTTACCAAGATAAATTTGAAAAAGATGGCCGCGATTACACTGGTGAATATGGTTACCCAGAGCATCGCTGGATTTTCTCAACTAACTGGGAAATTGGTCAGTTCAACACAAACATGAACATTAGTTATGTAGGTGAGTTTGAAGATACGCCAGATATCGACTTCGATGGTAACTTAGACTTCGATAGTAATACATCGCGTACTGTTGATTCACAAGTACTGGTAGATTTACAAACATCATACCGTATTACTGAGTCAGCAAAAGTATCGCTAGGTGTGAACAACTTATTTGATGAAGAGCCACCGTTTGCAATTGGTGACGGTGATTCAGATCTGTATGGTTACGCATCGGGTGTACACAACCCTCGAGGTCGTTACATTTATACTAAAGTGAGCTTTTCGTTTTAATTTAAAATAATAAAAAACCGCCATTTTGGCGGTTTTTTATCTTAAACTAAAGGGCTAAATTATAGCTCGCCTTCGTTTTCAGATAAGAATTTAGCAACGCCTTCAGGGCTTGCGTCCATTCCTTTTTTACCTTCAGTCCAACCAGCAGGACATACTTCACCGTGCTCGCTGTGGAATGCTAGTGCATCAACCATACGGATCATTTCGTCGATGTTACGACCCAGTGGTAAGTCGTTCACTACTTGGTGACGTACGTTACCTTCTTCATCGATTAGGAAAGAACCACGAAATGCAACGCCCGCTTCTGGGTGCTCAACGTCGTATGCTTTACAGATTTCGTGTTTAACGTCTGCAACTAGTGCGTATTGAACTTTACCAATACCGCCGTCTGCTACAGCCGTGTTACGCCATGCGTTGTGTGAGAACTGTGAATCGATTGAAACACCAATTACTTCTACACCACGTTTTTGGAATTCTGCATAACGCTTATCAAAAGCAATAAGCTCAGAAGGACATACAAATGTGAAATCTAGAGGGTAGAAAAAGATTACTGCTTTTTTACCTTTGATTTTTTCGTGAAGGTTATAGCTATCTACAATCTCACCGTTACCTAGAACAGCTGCAGCGGTAAAGTCTGGTGCCTGACGGCCTACTAATACACCCATTTTATTCTCCAAATATTTTGAGTTTATTGTCAATTGCTTACGCAATACTGATTACTAATATGGGCACTAATTTTAAAATTACAATAGAAACCATATTTAATTAAACATTATTCTATGGCTATAAAAAATAAATTAACAATCGTATTTATAGATAGCACCGTTCTAAAATAGCGAACGCTTGATAAATGGACTGATTTTTGATCATAAAAAAACCTGCTTTAAGCAGGTTCTTTTTACTAATCCATAATATCGCTAGGCATATCACCGCGAATATGTTGCCATATTTCACCGGTTTGATGACCATATTTACGCATCATGAATATTGCACCATCGTGCTCTTTATTCTCAGCAAGCTTAGTTAAGTCTTTATAAAACTGGCGTGCAAGCTCGCGAGTGCGAGGATCTGAAAAGTAATGACAGCCAATCTTAGAATAAAAACCTTTAAAGCCATTAAGGATGAGCACATAAATGCGATTGTTACCGGCAACAGCTAATTCATGATGAACTTTATAATCATAATCTGCAAACGCTTGTGCGCTATCTTCTAATTCATCGCTTTGTGATAAAATTTCGATAACACGCTCTGGTGCAAGTTTTATAGCTGCACGGGTATAAATTGCGCTGATATTAGTACGTGCTGAGAGTAACTGATCGGTTAGCTCTGGCATTTTATCTTCATCTAAACGTGCCAGTGTTTCAAGAATGTTTAATCCTGACGTTTCCCAAAAATTATTAACGCGAGTGGGTTTACCATGTTGGATTGTTAACCAACCGTCTCTGGCTAATCGTTGTAACACTTCACGCAATGTGGTTCTAGTAACACCAATTAACTCTGAGAGTTCACGCTCAGCTGGCAGAATTGAACCTGGAGGAAAATCACCATTCCAGATTGACTCTACTATGTATTCCTCAGCAAATCCTGCTGGGCTTTTCGCTTTAAAAATTCTCATTCAATTCCTACTCGAATTAATTCACATCACATCGCTACATACGATTAACTGACTGATTGTACCAGACAAGCCACAACTAACAAGTAAAGTAAGTTAAATTACCTAGGTATGTGATTAAAAAGGCAACTTTACTTGTATGATTCGCTAGTTTTACCGATAGGTTTTAAACACAATATGAATGCCAACCTATTATTCATACCAGACACTTTGACTATTATTATTTAGTTGTTTACACCCTCTATAGGCTGGACTAAGTTAATGACATTAACCAGACTATTAAACGCCTCCCTAGGGAAAAATCATGCAACAGAGTGTCCCATCTGCAATATTTATAAATTTTTTAGGTAAAGCACCTCAATGGTATAAATACACCATTATTGCATTTTTAATAATTAACCCGCTGCTGTTTCAATTAAACCCTTATTTGTCTGGCTGGGTACTGGTTATTGAGTTTATTTTTACATTGGCCATGGCGCTCAAGTGTTACCCACTGCAACCTGGTGGTCTACTTGCCATTGAGGCACTATTAATTGGTATGACATCAACCACGCAAGTTGAACATGAAATAGCACAAAACCTAGATGTGCTTTTATTACTTATTTTTATGGTTGCCGGTATTTATTTCATGAAAGATCTGCTGCTGTATATTTTTACCAAGTTAGTGGTTTCAGTAAGAAGTAAGACCGTTTTATCGCTTGCCTTTGCAATAGCTGCTGCGTTTTTATCAGCTTTTTTGGATGCCCTGACTGTAATGGCGGTTGTTATTGCGGTGGCCATGGGCTTTTATAGTATTTATCACAAGGTGGCCTCAGGAAAAGATTTTATTAGTGAGCACGATATTAACGATGATAACCAAGTAAAAGAGGTAAACCGTCAAGAGCTTGAAGAGTTTCGTGCTTTTTTACGTAATTTACTCATGCATGCCTCGATTGGGACCGCACTTGGCGGCGTGTGTACTATGGTTGGTGAACCACAAAACTTAATTATTGCAGAGCGAGCAAGTTGGCTATTTGGTGAGTTCTTTTTAAGAATGCTGCCCGTTTCTTTACCCGTGCTTTTTGCGGGCTTATTAACGACCTTTTTATTAGAAAAAACAAAAACCTTTGGCTATGGGGCAAAACTGCCAGAAACAATTCATGCTATTTTAAAAAACCATGCACAAACACTTGATAAAAAACGCACCAAACGCGATAGAGTTAACCTCACAATTCAAGCACTAATCGCTATCTGGTTAATTACTGGCTTAGCGTTACATTTAGCAACCGTAGGCTTAATTGGCTTATCGGTGATTATTTTAGCCACGTCGTCTGCCGGTATAATAGAAGAGCACCAACTCGGTAAAGCCTTTGAAGAGGCCCTCCCCTTCACTGCACTACTTTGTGTATTTTTTAGTGTGGTTGCAGTAATCATCGATCAACAACTCTTTACTCCCGTGATTACTTGGGTACTAACATTTGAAGGGCACTTACAATTGGTGATGTTTTTTATCGCTAATGGATTGCTTTCAATGGTCAGTGATAATGTATTTGTCGGCACTGTATATATAAATGAAGTTGCTGCAGCTCTAAAAGCAGGTCAGATAACTCGAGACCAATTTGATTTACTTGCAGTGGCGATAAACACCGGCACAAACTTACCCAGCGTAGCCACCCCTAATGGTCAAGCTGCTTTCTTATTCTTACTTACATCAACACTAGCTCCCGTGTTACGCCTATCTTACGGTCGAATGGTGTATATGGCTTTACCTTACACTTTTGTGCTTACCTTTGTTGGGTTAAGCGCGACTTATTTTGGCTTGAGTGAAATAACCAGTTTGTTTTATGACTGGGGGATAATACAACACCACATCCCTGTAGCGAATTCTGGGCATTAAGAGCTTCCCCGACTTTGAGGAGCTAGGAAATTTCATAGCTCCTCACTTTTTTCCTTTTACTTGCTCCGCTGTTTATCCTACGTCATAATCTAAGCCCTTATTTAAATACGGATTTGTTATGAACTGGCTTGCTAATCTAAGTACTCAACGTACACCTTGGTTATTATTCAGTGGGATTGTTTTTCTGCTTGAAGTAACCGCGCTCTTTTTTCAATACAACATGGGATTAGCACCGTGCATTATGTGTATTTACCAACGCACCGCGGTATTAGGTTTACTTTTTGCCGGTATTATTGGCGCCAGTAAACCAAACAACCTCGCAGTACGTATTGTTGCCTATACAATATGGGGGGTTTCAAGTGTATGGGGGTTACTAATAGCTCGTGAGCACATTGAAATGCAAACAACCACTGACCCATTTGCATTTAGCTGTGAGTTTGAGCCGAATTTTCCAGAATTTATGCCATTACATCATTGGATACCGCAATTTTTTGAGGCAACTGGTGATTGTGGAAATATAGATTGGCAATTTGCAGGCTTAAGTATGCCAGCATGGATGGAAGTTATTTTTGTATTGTTTACCGCCACACTTTTTGCATTAGTGGCCAGCCGATTAATAACTAAAAAGTCACTTTAATATGTTTACTTTTTTTTCAAGCCACGTTGACGAACTTAAACACTTAAAAGTTCGTCAAAGACAAACCGTTATTGCGATCTCGTTAAGTATGCTCTCTCCTAGTGACAGAGTGTTAATGCGTATTGTAAAGCTTATGCTGCTAAGCCCATTTTTTTTAATATTTACCCTTTTTGAAGGATGGCTACTCGTGCCCTTTTTGATTGTGGCTGGTTTAAGCTACCCGCTATTAACTGCCCCCGTAGATGTTAATTTTGCTAAAAAGCACCTTGGTGCTGCCTTAAAACAGTTTGATCAGGGCGCATAGCGCCCTTTTAAGTTAAAACGCCACCTTTCCATCAAGTTTGGCTAGCATTTTTTTACCCACCCCTTTTACTTTAGCTAGATCTTCAAGTGATGCGAAATCACCATTGGTTTCTCTATAATCGATAATTGCCTGTGCTTTTTTCTTGCCGACACCTGGTAACTTAATTAACTGTTTTAAATCAGCAGTATTAATATTAACCACGGCTGATTGCATCTGCTCTGATAGCATATCGCTTTGCGCAAAGGTGGTACCCATAGGTAATAAACATAAAGCAGCGGCTAATGAGATGATTTTAATTAATTTCATACTATTTCCTTTTGTGTTCTCACATGAACATTTGTTGATTATTTACACCCAGCACTTTTACATAACGTTGTGGTTACTAAGTACTAACGGTAACAATCACTCCTTGCGACTCCTTTACTGCAACGCGTTATAAAGTGACTTAATAAATAAAGTAGAGTTACTCTTTATTGTCAACCAAGCTGCAGATAAACTAAGGCTAAAGCTTGCAAAAACGCGCGCAAGCTTGTACTGTATATAAAAACAGTAATCTAATGATTTAAATTAATCATATTGCCACGTAAGTAAGCAGGAGAAATCATGGCTGTTGTTGTTAAATATGTTGTAGAACGAAACGGAGTCGAGCGCATGACGTTTACTACTAAAAAAGAAGCTGATGCCTATGACAAAATGCTCGATATTGCCGAGTCACTAGAACTCATGCTTGAAAAAGTAGATGTACCACTAAGTGAACAACAGGTTGAGTCGCTCGCGCTGGAGATTGCAAAAAGTAAAGACGACTTTATGGCCGTACTTAAAGGTGGTAAAGAAGTACCCGCCAAGGCTAAAAAAACAAAGTCAGATAACGTTGCAGATATAAAAGAGAAAGCAGCGAGTTAGTACTTTTAAAAGCTCAATAGTAATTATTAAAAAAACTGAATTCGTTATTCGAATTCAGTTTTTTTATGCCTTTAAATAACCTGAACTCTGGTTAAGAGATTTACTAACGTATTGAATCAAAAAATGATATTTATGTTTATTTTTCTCTAGCCAGAGATTTCCAGTGAAAACAAGGCGAAATTACGCGTCAATAGCTAGCCTATTGCAAGTAAATTCAACGCAGTTAGCGCTGAAAATAGCTGCTTGAGATAGATTTATTATCCAGAGTTCAGGTTAAATAATAATAGCTAAAGGCAAGTAATCGGTGATTAAGCGTCATAATCTCAGCTGTTTAAACGAGATGAATGGTCTCTGCTAAAGGTCAGCCAATAAAAAATGCCAACCAGTTAAACTGATTGGCATTTATAAAAACCAACACTTTACGTTAGCTAATCAGTTACAATGACGATTCAACTTCATCAAACAGATCAGTAATTTCTTTTTTCGGTTCAGCTGTCACAAGGCTTCCTACCACAATAGCAATACTCGCTAAAATGAAACCTGGGACGATTTCATAAATTACACTGCTTAAGCTCTCACCATTAATGGTAATAGGCGCATAAATCCATACAAGCACTGTTAAAGCACCAACAACCATACCGCTAATAGCCCCTTTTAAGTTCATACGTTTCCAGTAAAGGCTAAACAAGACAAGTGGACCAAATGCAGCACCAAAACCAGCCCATGCGTTGCTAACTAAATCAAGTATTGAACTATTACGGTCATACGCTAGGTAAATAGCAAATAACGCAACCAGTATTACGCTAATACGCCCTACTAACACCAGCTCAGTTTGCGAGGCATCGCGGTTTAAGTAAATCTTGTAGAAGTCTTCAGTAAGCGAGCTTGAACACACCAATAATTGCGATGAAATCGTACTCATAATCGCAGCTAAAATAGCAGCCAGTAGGAAGCCAGCAATTAATGGGTGGAAAATAAGTTCAGCTAATACTAAGAAAATGGTCTCTTTATCGGCAATAGGCATTTGGTTTTCAATCATAAAGGCAGCACCAAATAAACCGGTAAATACCGCACCAATCGCAGATAGTGTCATCCAAGACATACCAATACGACGCATAGTTGGCATTTCTTTCACTGAGCGAATAGACATAAAGCGAACAATAATATGTGGCTGACCAAAGTAGCCTAAGCCCCAAGCCATCGCAGAAATAATAGCAATGGTAGAACCACCAGCAAACCAATCAAGCATATTCAATGAATGGATTTCACTGGCTTTTGGTGAACTTAACAACTGCTGGTAATTTGCATTTGCTAAAGTATCCATAAATGGCTGATCAAGCATCATATAAGTAGCGATAGGTACTGCAAGCAAGGAGATAAACATAATACAACCTTGCACGAAGTCTGTTAGGCTAACCGCTAAAAAACCACCAAATAAGGTGTAAACAACAACCACACCCGTGGTGATGTATAAACCCATTTCGTAACTCATCTGAAATGAATTTTCAAATAACTTACCACCGGCGACTACGCCTGATGAAGTATACAAAGTAAAGAACACAATAATAACAATTGCAGAGATCACACGGAGGATATTCTTGTTATCATCAAAACGATTTGCAAAATAATCAGGGATGGTAATAGAGTCATTTGCTTTTTCAGTATAAACACGCAGTCTTGGGGCGACTAAGAAATAGTTTGCCCATGCGCCTAATACTAAGCCAATAGCAATCCAAACCTTGCTAAGCCCAAATAAGTACATTGCGCCAGGTAGGCCCATAAGTAACCAACCACTCATGTCTGATGCACCCGCTGATAAGGCAGCAACACTGGGGGCTAAATTACGACCACCTAGCATATACCCTGATATATCGCTGGTAGATTGCTTATATGCGTATAGTCCTATTCCCAGCATTACAATAAAATATAATGCCAGTGAAATAATCATTCCTGTTTCCAAATTTGCCTCCACTTAAATAAGTAATAACAGGCTTTTAATCCAAATAATGACTCTTGAAATCTTATAATTAAGACAGTATTGGAATAAAAGCTTTCTACTGAACTATAACACGGTAATTGCTAATAACTCCAACCCGCTCATTTAAGTAGATAAAAAACCATCGGTTAGCTCACTTTTGCAACAAATAAAATGAAAAACAATAAAATTAGATTAAGAAATACCAAACCAACCATAGTATTTTATTAATAATGTTCATTTTACCGATGCTATTTTGAATGTTTTCCAATATATTATTACAATGTTAATCAATTTCTACTCTTTCGGAATCCTATATGTATTTTTACGCTGCTCGGCAACCTATTTTAGATCGCAATAAAGAACTAATTGGCTATGAGCTTTTATTTCGTGATGGAGTTGATAACGTATTTCCAGATATTGACGGCGATGAAGCCACGTCTCGACTGATTGAAGGCAGTCAATTTAACTTTGGCTTAGAAGATTTAACTGATAATAAACCCGCTTATATTAACTTTACCTTAGACACCTTGTTAAAAGACTACCCAACCCTTTTAAACAAAGATGGGGTGGTAATTGAAATACTCGAAACCGTCCAGCCAGGTAAACGCTTATTGGCAATTGTTAAAGACCTAAAAGAAAAAGGCTATACGCTAGCGCTAGATGACTATGCACATCAACCTGTATGGCGGCACTTTTATCCGTTTATCGATATTATTAAAGTCGATTTTTTAACTTGTGATATTGAAAACGTTAAAACGATCATAGAGGATTTAAAACCTTATCCACATATAAAATTACTTGCTGAAAAGGTTGAAACTTACGCGCTTTACAATCAAGCTTTTGAACTAGGTTTTGAATACTTTCAAGGCTTTTTCTTTTCAAAACCAGAAATGGTGCAAAGCAAGGCATTACCGCCATCGGGCATGGCACTGGCTGAGCTACTCTATGAAACTTCCAGCGTAGAAATGGATCTTAAAAAAATCACCGATGTATTTGAGCGTGATGTCAACTTATCGTATAAGCTGCTACGCTACTCAAATTCGGCAGCATTTGCTCGCCGCTCTGAAATAAACACTATAAAACAAGCGCTTATTGTATTGGGCGCGGCTGAAATAAAAAAACTACTCTCTTTATTATTTGCCGCACAAGTCTCTGCAGACAAACCTCTGGAGCTTATTAGGCTGTCGCTAACACGCGCGCGTTTTTGTGAGCTTTTAGCAATTTCACATGGCAAACTTAGAGATACTGGAATAGCGTTTTTAGCCGGCATGATGTCGCTTATGGATGCCATACTAGATGAAGAGATGGACAGTGTAATGCTTAAACTACCGCTTTCAAATGAGATAAAAGCGGCACTGTTAAACAATGAAGGGCTGCTTGCTGAGTATTTAAACTTAGTAACCCTCTATGAGCAGGGTAACTGGCACGCTGCTAACGATAAAGCCCAACAGCTTAATTTAGGTGATGATGTGCCTGATGCTTACCACGAAGCACTTAATTGGGTTAGTGAACAAATGCAGATAATGATTGATAATTAAAGCGCTCATTAGGGTCTGTTGACCTTTCAAGGTTAAATTTTCAGCAGTCTATTTGGTATTTAGGCAAGGCAGAGCTTATGTGGTGTGGTTATTCCCCATAAATAGGCGATAACGCAGCATCAATGCCAAACAGGCGCTGCCCTTCGGGTTCTGTCTAGGAGCGATTTACTCTTTGTTGCCTACATGGATGTAGGTAAGGGGCGTGAGCAGGACGCGGAAGCTTTGCTCGGTTTTTACTTAGCCCACTAGGTTACAAATCTCGCGCCGCGATTAAACCGCTCCTAGTTTGAACAAATTGTAATCCGCAAAGGTCAACAGACCCTAGTAATTAATAACTAAAAATAAAACGCCAGCATTTGCTGGCGTTTTTATTTTTATCAAAGGCTTTCTAAGAAATCTTCGTCAAAATCTTCAGGCTCTTCTTTTATTGGCGGATTGCCATCGTAGAGTTCATATAACTGACGCTGAAAGTAAATGTCTTTAACAAACAGGTATGGGTCTAATGAATCATTTAATAAACCCTCTTGAGCCATTAAAGACGCCCTTGCCTCAACCGCCTTTAACGCAAACACTAAAATTGTTTGTGGTGTAGTCAGTGCAATTTTAGGTAAAACCACATTATCAACAACATCACCGGTTAAGTTACGTGCAGTTGATGGCCCCATTGCCGGGATCATTAAATAGGCACCATCGCCTACTCCCCACACACCTAAGGTTTGGCCAAAATCTTCATCAGTTACTTCAAGCCCTAACGAACTTGCAACGTCAAATAAGCCAAACACTCCCACCGTAGAATTCACTAAAAAGCGCGCAAAATTAATTCCGGCACTGCTTGGCTTTCCTTGCAGACCCGCATTAATAATATCAACCGGTGCTGTAATATTATCGGTAAAATGCACAATACTTCGACGCACAGGCTGTGGGGTTACTGTTATATAACCCACTGCCGCAGGCCTTAAAATATAAGCATCAAGTACGTCCATATTAAAGTCATAAATAGGTCTGTTTACACTTTGTATGGGATCGCGCTCATCATATTTACTCTCAGGCACTTGAGCACAACCCGATAACGTGAGTAAACATAATAAAAGTAAGCCTTGTTTTAACATCTCAAATCCTTAAGGTATTAATGTATCAATGTTCAGTTGCACTTGGCGCACCTCTTTAGAAGCAAGCACTTGAGAATGCCCTTCAAGCTCCCCAGTGCTTGGCATAACTGAATCATCATTAGAGATACGCGCAGAAATGATAATTTCACTCGCACTCGATAAGTTTAGCCCTGCCATCATGGCATTAGCATCGCTCAGCTCAACCGTAATTGGAAAGCTATAGTCTGTTAGTTTGACCACGGCTAAAGGCATCGGTGATCCCTTAGCCGCTTTAGCAAACACAAACAAAATACCGTTATTGGGCTGTTTGTCTGCAAGTTGGCTATCGATATCAACGGTAACTTGAATACTTTGAGCCGCTAACTGATCGCCACTGGTTGCCACGTTTTGCTGAGCAATTTGTAGATCGATTTCGCTAATACGTTGGTTGATCATAGCATAGCGCGTATCAGACTCATCCATACTTGCAAGTAACACCTCAAACGCTGCCTTTGCCTGTAGCCAGTCTTTTCTCTCAAAGGCGATCAGTGCAAGTAACGAAATCGCATCAAGGTTATTTGGTTGAGCTTGCAGTACTTTAGAAAGCATACCCGCTGCACGAGTCATGTTCTCTTCACTGCCCTCAAGTAATAGCACCTGAGAGTAGCTAACAAGCGCCTGCATATTATCAGGGTTTATTTTTAATGTTTTATCAAATGACTGTTTCGCCATATCAAATTCATTTAGCATTAAAGCAACACGCCCTAACAACATCCAAGCGACTTCATCATCACCGCTTTGGCTTAACTTAGTACGCAGTGCTAGGGCAAACGCTTGTAACTCATTTTTAGTTAATGGCTCGCCCTTTTGCATTACGGCGCGCTGACCATAATCGGCCAAGTTATCCATTGCATCATGCCAAGCTGCAATTTGTTGCTGGCTGCCTGTCATTGCATAAAAAATACCTGCTAATGCAATTAAAAACGCCGCCCCTGTTAAAGCAAATATACGATTGTCACCACGGCTATTTAGTGACTTCTCTGGCAATAATTCATTAAGTAAACGGCGTTTTAATTCAATAATAGCTTCGCTGTGATTTTGCGAGTCTATACGTTGATTATCTAAATCTGCCTGTAATTCAACTAAACGCTGTTCATAAATGCTGATAAGCTGTGCATTGGCGTTG
The DNA here is from genome assembly GCF_054968565.1 of Pseudoalteromonas sp. G5_S1_54_S4. Classification (NCBI taxonomy): domain Bacteria; kingdom Pseudomonadati; phylum Pseudomonadota; class Gammaproteobacteria; order Alteromonadales; family Pseudoalteromonadaceae; genus Pseudoalteromonas; species Pseudoalteromonas sp. G5_S1_54_S4. Next base: position 14,831 of record NZ_JBQKUL010000027.1, read on the forward strand.
TGGGTGATGGTTACTATGCGCTCTTTTTTTAAAAAAGGCACAATAATAAACAGCAATGCAATGAGTGTGAGTAAAGCAAAAGACGCCCACATTAAAATCATTTAACTTTGCTCCTGATGTTTATTTTGTTTAATCAGCTTATTGAGCATCACTTCATCAGCGTCACTCCAAGTTTGTTTTACCGACGCTTTACGTTGGCGAATCACAATAAAGCCAAACCCAATTATTACGATGAGTACCGGAAGTACCCACAGTATTAACGTGGCAGGTGTTACCGGTGGATCGTAATGAACAAAATAGCCATATCGATCAATCATGTAATCAATAACTTCATCTTTGGTTTTGCCATCTTTTACCAACGCCAGCACTCGCTCGCGCAAGTCTTTTGCGACAACAGCATCAGAGTCAGCAATATTCTGATTTTGACACTTCGGGCAACGTAATTCTTTTGTTAGCTCTTCAAAGCGAACAGCTTGCTCGTTGCTATCAAATTGATAACGGTCTTGCTGAGCAAACGCAGCTACACTAACAAACAAGCTAAGGGTTAATAAAAACAATCTCATGGCTGCAGCTCCTGCATAATAGGCGCAAACTTAGCACGCCAAACTCGAGGGTTTATATCACCAGTGTGATGTAACAAAATGGTGCCATTTTTATCTACTAAAAATGTCTCTGGTGCACCGGACACCCCTAAATCTAAAGACAATGAACGTTCTAAATCTAAAATATTAAATTGATAAGGGTCGCCCGCACGTGAAAGCATATTACTCACATCATCACGCAGCGCTTGCATATCAAATGGGCCATCAAAATCGGCGTCGTAACTTTGTACATAATACAAGCCGATAATTTTAACCCCTTGCTCGCGTAGCTTAGTTAAATAGCCAAGCTCAGCTAAACACGTCGGACACCATGTGCCCCAAACGTTTAGCAAATACACGTCACCCTTTAGCTGCTCATCAGTCCAACGTTTATCGTCTTGCATTAAATCAGGTAAATTAAACGCAGGCACCGTTTGACCAATTCGCCCTGTTTGTATTTCCCGCGGGTTGGCAAACAACCCTTGGTATAAAAACACACAGATAAAGATAAAAATTAATAAAGGGGCAATTGCGATAAGTTTACGGTTCATACTGCCCCCTCTATTTCATCTTTTCGCGGTGAGGCGCGATAGCGCTTATCGAATAAAATCACAAAACCAGCGAGTGAGATCAGAATACCGCCAATCCACATCCAACGTACAAACGGCTTATGGTAAATACGTAATGACCATGCCCCTTCACTTAGTTGCTCACCAAGCGCAAGATATAAATCACGAGTGAATCCGGCATCAATAGCGGCTTCGGTCATAAATTGCATACCAATATCGTAACGACGCTTTTCTGCATATAAACGCGTTACAGTGTCATTCCCTTTTAATACCGTCACGACACCTGCATGACCACTGTAGTTTGCACCACGAATAGTCTTCACACCTTCAAAGCGGTATTGATACTGATTTAGCTGTACGCTATCACCAGGCTTCATTGATACATCACGCTCAACTGAATACGCCGAGGTGAGTGTAATGCCCGCTATAACAAAGGCTAAACCAACATGCCCCAGCACCATTGCCCAATAGCTTAAACCTAAGCGCTTTATACCGAGTTTAAGCGAGCCATGAACCGCTGCTTTGGTATATAAATCAATAAAAGTGGCAATAAATATCCATACACCTAGCGTGGTTGCTAAAAGTGTTAATGGAGTCACTACCTCATAGCTACTAAATAACCACGCACAGGTAATGATAATACTGACTAATGCGCCTACAAATATTTTATTTTGTAAAAAGGCCCACTTATTCTGCTTCCAACGCAGGAAAGGTCCAATGCCCATTAAAATAGCAAATGGCACCAGTAAAATAGCAAACATTTTATTAAAGAAAGGTTCGCCAATTGAAATACTGCCTAGCCCCATTTCCTTGTGCACCATAGGTAATAATGTACCTAACAGTACAATTAACGTAGCAACCACTAAGAAAATATTGTTTAACCAAAGTGCCACTTCACGCGATACAAACTTATAACGCCCTTCACTTTTAACTTGTGAGACACGCAAGCCATATAACGCTAAACCGCCGCCAACAACTACGGCCAAAAAGCCAAGAATAAATAAGCCACGATCAGGGTCTGTTGCAAAGGCATGCACCGAAACAATAATTCCTGAGCGAACGATAAAGGTGCCTAGTAAACTTAATGAAAATGCCGCAATAGCCAGTAACACTGTCCATGATTTAAATACGCCACGTTTTTCAGTCACACTTAAAGAGTGCAGTAACGCGGTTGCGACTAACCATGGCATGAGTGATGCATTTTCAACAGGATCCCAGAACCACCAGCCGCCCCAGCCTAGCTCTGAATAGGCCCACCAACTACCTATGGTGATACCTAAGGTTAAAAAGCCCCATGCCGTCATTGTCCATGGGCGTGACCATTTTGCCCAGGTGTTATCAAGCTTGCCGGTTAACAACGCGGCAATAGCAAAGGCAAAAGCAACAGAAAGACCGACATACCCCATATAAAGTAATGGAGGGTGAATGATCATCCCTGGGTCTTGTAATAATGGATTTAAATCGCGTCCCTCAACAGGGAAATAGGGCAGTAAACGTTCAAACGGACTTGAAAGTAGCAAGGTGTACATCATAAATCCGACACCTAAAAAGCCAAGCACACCTAATACGCGAGCACGAAGTACCCAAGGCAGTGACTTTGAACGCACAGCAACAACGGCGGTCCAACCGGCCTGCATTAATAACCACAGTAAAATAGCGCCTTCATGGCCACCCCATGTTGAGGTTATTTTATAATACCAAGGCAAGGTGCTACTTGAGTGATACGCTACATAAGATACGGTAAAATCATCGGTTAAGCTGGCATAAATAAGCGCAGCAAAAGACAAAGCAACAAATGCAAACTGACCAATAGCAAGTGATGGCGCAGCGCGCATCAAACGAAGGTTTCCTGTGTGTGCACCCCAAAGTGGGAAAATACACAACAGAATACTCAGTACCATGGCCAATGTTAGGGAAAAATAACCAAGTTCTGGGATCATATTAGCTCCCACTATCTAAATTGTATTTTGGTTTCTCGTGCTTAATTCCTTTTACTGCCTCGGCAACCTCGGCTGGCATATATTCTTCATCATGTTTAGCCAGTACTTCAAACGCTTCAATGACGTTAGGTTCAACTAACACACCTTGTGCAACAATTCCTTGCCCTTCACGAAATAGATCAGGCAAAATTCCTTGATAACGCACCGTGACCAATGGGCCAGTATCAATCAACTTAAAGCTTACCTGTAAGCTTTGCTCATTTCTTTGCACTGTACCAGGGACAACCATACCACCAATGCGGAGCTTTTGTCCTATATGAGGCTTTTCTTTATTCGGGCCTTTACCATCAATTAATTCACTGGGGGTGTAAAACAAATTAATGTTTTCTTGTAAGGCGTACAACACTAAACCAATTGATCCACCAATACCAAAGAGTACGGCAATAATAACCAAAAGGCGTTTTTTACGTCTAGGGTTCACGTGGTTTGCTCCTGCTTAGAATTTTTAATTCGAGTTTCACGCGCAATTTGCTGCTCTACCGACGCTAAAATTTGTTTTTTGTCGCGTAACGAGCTAAATAAAATGCCTAATAAAATTAATGCGCATGTACCAAAAGAAAGCCATACATAAAAGCCATAGCCTCCCATTGCAATAAAATCTGAAAACGAGTCAAACTGCATAATTACCCCTTAGTTAACAACTGTCGCACCCATGGGCGGTGCTTTTCACGGTGTAAAATTTCATTTTTAAGACGAATTAAAGTCACAGTACCAACAAACGCGGCAAAGGCTAAAATATTAATCATTAACGGCCAAAACATACTTGGATCTACCGCGTCACGGTTAAACTTAGTGATGCTTGCCCCTTGATGCAGGGTATTCCACCATTCCACCGAAAAGTGAATGATAGGCAAGTTAATAACCCCAACAATAGCTAAAATAGACGCGGCGCGACCGGCTGATTTTTTATCTTCAAAGGCATGGTACAAAGACAACACCCCTAGATATAAAAATAACAAAATGAGTTCAGAGGTCAGTCGTGCATCCCATACCCACCAAGCACCCCACATAGGTTTACCCCACGCAGCACCGGTGATTAAGGCTATTGCGGTCATGCAGGCACCTACGGGTGCTATTGCAATCACCGCAAGCTCTGCATTGCGTAATTGCCATACAAGCGCAACAATGGCTGCAATCGCCATTGATGAATAGGCGCCCATAGATAAAATAGCGGAGGGCACGTGAATAAAAATAATACGGTAACTGTCTTTTTGTTGGTAATCGGCAGGAGCAAAACCTAATCCCCATACCCAACCGACAATCATACTAATAACCGTTACTACTGCAAAATATGGCAGTAGAGTATTGCATAATTGATATGCTCGCTCTGCTTTCGCATACGGATGTAACCACTTCCACATATTAACTTACACTCACTTTTAATGCTGATGATATGGCAATTGGCGCACTGATAGTCGCAACGACTAACATTGCACCAAGGATTGCAAGCTGACCACTGTAATCCAGCGACATAGTGCTGGTATCAATAGCGGAAGTTGCAAAAATTAAAACCGGAATATACAAAGGCAAAACGAGCAGACTCATTAAAATGCCGCCTTTTTGTAATCCCACAGTCAAGCCCGCCCCTATTGCGCCTATGAAGCTTAATAAAGGCGTACCCAATAATAGCGTTAATAACGTAGCCATTAGGGCCGTCGTATCTAAATTTAGTAGTAAAGCAAATAAAGGGGTCATTAGCACTAACGGGAGGCCGGTGATCACCCAGTGTGCGGCTACTTTGCCCAGCACCGTTAATGATAAGGGGTATGACGAAGCAATGAGCTGCTCCAAAGAGCCGTCGTGGTAATCATCTCTAAACAGTTTATCAAGGCCAAGCATGGTCGATAATAAAGCCGCAACCCAAATAATGCCCGGTGCCATTCTTGATAACAAGCCTGGCTCAGGCCCTATGGCTAATGGAAACAGTGAGATAACAATTAAAAAAAACAAGATAGGATTAACTATTTCAGCGCGCTGACGAAAAGCGAGCTTAACGTCTTTGCTAAATACCGCGACAAATAACTGCCAATATGAATGCTGTCGTGTCATTAGTGGCGGTACTCCAAAGTCAACGTTTGTAAGTCACTAAAGTGGGTGGTTAAATCTTGGTGTGTTGTTAACAAAATAGCGCCCCCCTTTGATAAGTGCTCAGTAAAACGTTGCTGTAAAAAGGCAACCCCGCTTTTATCTAGCGCCGTGAAAGGTTCATCTAAAATCCATAACTTCGCTTCAGATAACCATAATCGAACGAGAGCCACTCGCCGCTGTTGACCCGCAGATAACGTTCTTACTGGCACATCTTCCAGCCCCACTAACCCTAATTTACCTAATATAGGGTATAAGTCAGGAGTATCAACATAACCATTAATAGCCAACCAATGTGCTACATTTTCAAGTGCACTGAGTTGAACGTTAACACCTGTTTTGTGGCCTATAAATAATAAGTCTCTGGCATATTCGTCATAATATTTTTTGATAGATTGATTTAGGTATAAAATATCACCTTCATCCGGCAGCGAAAAACCAGCAATAATGCGCAATAATGATGTTTTACCAGCCCCATTAGGGCCAGCTAACTGCATGATTTGACCGCTTTTAAGGCTAAAATTAAGTTCATCAAACAAACAACGCTCTTGCTTGATACAAGTAACGGACTTAATGTGTAACAAGATGACGATTCTCTCTGCCAAAAATTAGCCGTAAGTCTACCATAATGATAGGGTAATACGAATATTGCTTTAGAATCGATTTACTTAAAATAAAGAAAACTTGATATAAAATAATGAATACACCAACGCACATCACATTGTCTAACCCACAGGTTAGTAATCAAACAACTGATTCAGGTAAGGCTGCGTTAGCAACACTGCCACCTGAAGTGCTGGCGGCAAAAAATATTCAGTTTTCTAAAGATTCAGTCACGCTTGATGTGTTTATGAATAAGCATTGGCAAACGATTCGCCTTGGGACAACTGAGACATTCACAAACGTTGAAAAAATAGCAAGCGCTAACATACAGTTAAGTGCAGATGGTAAAAGCCTAACCATCATCCCTAACAATACAACTTTAACAATTAAACAACCGGCTCAGTTGCAACGATTTTTAAATTTTATAAATACCCAAAGTGATATTCAAAACAACCCGCTATCGATACAAGTTACTTTAAAGCCAACGCCAAAACTGGTGATTGAAAAATTTAATGCCAGCATCGCCATTAATAAACAAATAGCGCAATTACTAGCACAAGAACCCTTATTAAAAGGCATAATTGAGACTGATGGCAAAGGTACACGGCTAAATATCATTAATCGTTTTGCTGACATTGTACATTCTCAACCTTTAAGCCAAGCAAAACTAACACAATTAGTTGCTAACAATTTAGGTCATGCTCAGCTTCATGCTATGCCTAAGTTTGCGGTATTAAGCCCAAACTCTTTTAAAGACTCATTAACTATTAACCTAAGTCACCGACAATTAAGTGAACTACCTACCATCCCGACTAAGGTAAACATTACTCACCAAGCAGATAAATTACTGATCAAAACCGCTTATCACACTATGACTGTGAGCCTTAAAAACTCATTTAGTAAACCGTTTAATGAGATGCTCTCTTTGCAACAGTCGCAAGGCCTAATTGATCCCTCGCCAAGTAAACAGCATCCGCTCAGCACGATAAACAGTCCCATACAATCATGGTTAAAAAGCAGTTTTGCTGATTTTAAAACACGTATTTTAGATGCGGTAAAGTACTTTGAAAGCAAGCCATTTACGACCTCGGTAAGCTCATCTCAAAAACCAGTATTTACAGGCAATGCTCAGCAAAAATGGCTCACCCCAATGCAAAAAATTGACATGACACAATTAAAAAACGTGTCAAATTTAGCGCCGCCCCTAATGCAATTTACCCAGCAAATAAAATCAAGCGTTTCTATGTGGCAACAACAACCGTTAGCAGCACTCGCTTTATCTCCTTTAGTGACTCCTTTTTCATCCTCACCAACTAACGCGGCTACATTTGGTCAGAGCTTACAGCCTTTAGAAAAACTCTTATTAGCGACGGTTTTAAAACACAGTCCAAACACCTCAATAGAACAAAAAGATGCGACCAACCAAATAGTAAGCAGCCAACTTAATACCATTACAAGCAAACTGACTGATCAAGGAACCGATTTAAACCGTTTAGTTAATCAGGCTTTTAATCGCATGTTGTCAGATAGTAATTTGCACCCAGCAACCATACAGCGCGAAATACTCAGCACCATAAAGCCCACACAACTTCAAAGCGACATCTTACAAAGCTCGTTTAATAGAGGTGTTGAACAGCTTTCATTAAGCATTTTAGCCGCGCCTATCATTAACCAAAATCCAAGTGCGGTGAGTATTAATAATCAAACGGGTTTAGAAGCTTTACTGCAGGTTTTATTACCGACGTTTAAAGTGGGTAATAGCGCCAATAAATTGTTGGAACAATTACAGCAACCACAAGTACAAGCATTAGCAGGTGAATTAACCCAAATTAAGAACACATTAAGCCAAGTACAAACGCCCGCGATTAGTCAACAACCTGACACAAACGCCTTGGTACAATTTTTATTACCGATGAAGTTGCCTGCTGAAGCGGCGCAAACAGAAATAACTTTAGGGCAGTATAAAAAGCACAGTAGCGGTAAACTAGCGGATAAAAATGTTTGGTTTGTTAGGCTCAACTTTGATTATGCCGAGCTGGGTAAGCTACAAATAATCGCAGAACTCATGGATAAAGCTTTAGATTGTCAGTTGTTAGCCTCAACCCAAGCGGTGAGCGCTTTAGCTCATCCACATCTTGATAATTTACGCTCAAAACTGGCAAAACAAGGCTTACAAGTGGGTGAGCTTAAACTAAAACGAGCGGATGACAACCATCAAGCATTTTACCAATCCCATGCCATTATTAATATTAAGGTTTAGCCATGACTGAGTCATCAAAAAGCAATTCAGCAATTGGACTACTCTACGAGGCGGGACATTCACCCATTGTAAGTGCTAAAGGGTTTGGTGAACTGGCGGATGAAATTATTGCCCTAGCCAAAGAAAAAGGAATTTTAATCCATCAAGATGAAGCACTTGCAAATACACTATCGAAACTAGACCTCTCAGAAGAGATCCCCAAAGAGTTGTACTTTGTTATTGCTGAGCTCATTGCGTTTTCATACGTGGTTAGAGGAAAGTTTCCGCCTGGTTGGCAAGACTTTCAGGGAAAGCTAAATATAAAAGCATAACGCAGTGTTATAAAAGCAAAAAAGGCGCTAAGCGCCTTTTTGTTTGTGTAATGAAAACAACAGTTCAGCCTCGGCGCGGGGTAATTCACATTCGCGAATAACCTCATCTAAATCAGCACCTAACTCAACCATTTTTACCGCACGAGAGTATATTTTAGCATCGGGGTCATCGTATTTTTGAGCTGCTTGTTGCTGTATCAGCTCTTGGTTTTGTTGTTCTACCTCAAGCACACGCTTACCAATACTCAGTAAACCGGTTCGCAACTCTGACACTTCGCTACGTAAAATATTAATCTGCTCTGATGAATCTTTAAACTGTTGTAATTGCGCGCCAAGCTCACTCGCATAGCGCTTTTTAAACATCACAATTAAAAGCAGCGAGAATAGTCCAAAAACTAAACCCGCAATAGCAATACCAAGTAATAACATAGTTTTATGTAGAGAAGCTTATATATCGCTTAACTCATCCCATTCGTCATCACTAAGTAGTTTATTTAAATCAACCAGAATAAGTAACTCATTGTCGCGGTTACATACACCTTGAATAAATTTAGCACTTTCCTCTGTACCTACATTTGGCGCACTGTCAATTTCAGAGCTACGTAGGTAAACAACCTCAGAAACGCTATCGGCTAGAATGCCAATCACTTGCTCTTCTGCTTCAATAATTAAAATACGTGAATTATCCGTCGCTTCAATATCAGGTAAACCAAAACGAGAGCGAGTATCAATAACGGTAACAACATTACCACGTAAGTTAATAATACCAATCACATACGAAGGTGCACCTGGTACAGGAGCAATCTCGGTGTAACGCAGTATTTCTTGCACTTGCATTACATTTACGCCATAAGTTTCATCTTCTAGCTTGAACGTAACCCACTGCAAAATCTCATCATTATTATCTGCATTTTTCTTAGCTGACAGTAATTTATCTTCACTCATGCTCTTACCTCGTAATGGTCATTACTTGTGACGGCTATCTAAGCCTTTCTCTAATAGTGCGTTTAAATTATTAACATCTATTAAAGCACACATTTTTTCTTTAATTACTCCAGCAAGCCATGGGCGCTTACTGTTATTTGTACGCCATTTTACATCTTCTTTACTCAATGTAATGTTATTTATTAGTTTTTCTGCTAATAAACCCCATTGGCTATCACCTAAAGTGATGAGATATTGATAATTTAAAGATGCCTCTAACTGCTCATCGTACTTTTCAGGCATAACCCAGCGAGCGGTATCAACAACATTGAGCTTTTCTTCTCGGTTTATCATAACCCCTTTAAACCACTTAGGCTTGCCAAATAAATGATTTACTTCTCCAAGCTCATGAATGCCACCTAAGGCTTTTAGCGGCACCGCTAAAGTAAGCCCTGCCACTTCAAAAAACAGCGCTTGAAACTCACCATCAAAGTAGTCAGCTTCACCACCTACAACCACCTCTTGCTCAGGCACGACGTGTTGCTCTTGGTGGGTGTCAATTTCTACATTCGATACTTGCTTATTAAGCTTTTCAACTTCAACAACAGGCTCAACTATTACTGGTTGTTCTTTTTGCTCTTCATACGTTACCTGCTCAAGCAGTTTAGCAACAGGCTCAAGGTCTTTTGTTGGTTCGTCATCAGATAATAACGCCCCTAAGTACTGAGTGACTACTTTTTCATTAGCAAATAATTGCTTACTCATTTATTAACCTTGTTTTATTAAATATTTAAGTAATGCTTTATAAGCATAGACTCCACGCGCATTTGGGCAAAAATCTACCGGTACTTTTTGCGCTAAACTTGCATCTCTAAATTTAGTATCAACAGGAATAACGCCTGGCCATACTTTTTCTTTATACGTTTCTTGTAATGTTTTATAGGCCTCAAGCGATGCTTTGGTTCGTTTATCATACATAGTTGGAATTATAGTATATTCATAGCTTTTCGCTTGAGAGGTTTGCATTAACTCCATAGTACGCATCATTCTATCGAGCCCTTTAAGCGCCAAGAACTCAGTTTGCACCGGCACTAACACTCTTTCACAGGCGGCAAGCGCATTGACCATCAGCACACCTAAAACAGGTGGGCAATCTAAAATTGCGTAATCGTAATACTCGCTAATTTTAGCCAGTGTTTTTTTTAAAATCAGGCCCATTCCCGTTTTATTACCCATGCTACGGTCAAGTGTCGCGATCGCCATAGTTGCAGGTAAAATATCAAGGTTTTCAATTGTTGAGGGGCATAATGCTTGCAATATTTCTTCGCTTTTCATACTCGAGCCTCGAGTAAAAATATCGTAAACACTGACCTCTAAATCTTCTGAATCAATACCAAAGTAATAGGTTAGTGAAGCATGAGGATCTGTATCAATCAATAACACGCGCTTGCCTTGAAGCGCAAGGATCCCTGCAAGGCTAACCGCTGTAGTGGTTTTGCCTACTCCCCCTTTTTGATTGGCTACTGTCCAAACTTTCACATTACATCCTAATTACTGTTCGTTGCGCGTTGTAACACGGATGCCACCATGCGGTAAACGGATTATTTTTATTGTATCGTCTTGGGCAGGTAGCTCAATTTCTGGCTGACTTTGCTCTGATACTGAAATTGATGATTTCGTTTGTTCATCAGAGGGCTTTGGTGCTAAACCATATTTAGAAAGTGCAATCACGACTTTACGGTTTTCAGCACGCCCAGCTTCGGTATCATTATCGGCAAAGGGCGAGTATTGACCATACCCCTCAATGGCCATACGCGCGGATTCAATGCCCAAACGCTCTAGCTCAACTAATATTGAGGTTGCACGCGCCACTGATAACTCCCAATTAGAACGAAATATTTCATTTCGTATGGTTTCGTTATCTGTATACCCGCGTACTCTTATATAGTTATCGACTGATGCAATGATTGCTTCAATTTTTTTTACAATCTCTTTGGCCTTGTTATGTGCAACAGCACTACCACTGGCAAACAACAATCCGGAATTGAGCTCAATAACCAACCAGTCTTGGCTTAGTTCTAAGCTAGCCTCGCCACTGCGTATCTCATCAATCAGCGACGATTGTAATTTAGCCAATAAACTATCCAGCGGCTTACCTAAGTGGCGTTGACTAATATTGCTATTGTCACTTTGACCATCGAGTAACATTGGGCCTTGCTCTAGCTCTTGAATACTTTCGCCATAGAGAATTTCAGCCTCAGGGGTAACCCTTTCAAGCAATAAAGCATCACCATTTACCCCGTTACCCTGCTTAGAATATTGTTTTGCAGACTTATCAAAAACATGCTCAAGAGAATCAGATAAAACCTTGATGTTGTCTTCTTTGTTTATCGCAATTGCATACAATACAACAAAAAATGCAAACATTATGGTCATATAATCCGCATAAGAAACTAACCAACGCTCAGTATGTTGGCTCTTTAATTGGTGATGACGTAAGCGACGGCGTAACATAGGCGCTAATGGGCCTGTAAAATTGGACGTTCAACGCGGTAGGCTTCAAGCTTTAGTTCAATATTAATAGGGCTCTCACCTTGGCTAATAGCAATTACACCTTCCGCTAACATTTCGTGATAAAGCATCTTTTGTTCAACCCGTTGCTTTAGCTTATTGGCCATAGGTAAAAATAATAAATTAGCCAAACCAACACCATATATAGTTGCAATGAACGCGGTGGCAATACCCGTTCCTAACTGCTCAGGATCGTTAATAAATGACATGGCTTGAATAAGCCCAAGTACCGCACCTAAAATACCAATAGTTGGGCTATACCCACCCATTGCTTCATATACCCGGCTAGCCTCAAGTAATCGTTCTCGCTCAAGTAATAAGTCAATCTCGAGGGTATCGCGTAGTTTTTGCTCTGAACAGCCATCAACTAATAAACTCAGTCCTTTGGCGGCATAGGGATCTGAATGCGCAAGTGCTTCGTTTTCTAATGCTAAATACCCTTCTTGACGGGCTTTATGCGACCAGCGTTTTACTTGCTCAATAGCATCTTCAATATCATGGTCGTCGGTAACAAAAACCCAATGAGTAATACCAAGCATTTTTTTAAATGTATTGGCTGATGTTTGTAGCATCACCGCACCTAATGTACCGCCTAATACAATAATTAGTGCAGGCCCATTAAACAGCGCAGATACCACACCTCCCTCTAAAGAATAACCGATTGCAATAGCACCTAATGCAACCAGTAATCCTAAAACAGAAAGCTTATCCACAGCCAGCCTCTCTTTTTAAACGTGCAGCCACATCATGAAGGCTAATGCTTTCGCTCGCTAAACCTGCACTGGCTATAGCCTGAGGCATACCATAGACAACACAGCTTTTTTCATCCTGAGCCCAAATTGTAGCGCCAGTTTGCTTAAGCATGCGAGCACCATCACGACCATCTGCACCCATGCCTGTCAAAATAATGGCAAGCACATCACCTTGATACGCTTTGGCCGCACTGGCAAAGGTAATATCAACACTTGGTTTATAGTTTACTCGTTCATTTTTATCTTCAAACACACGAAGGGTTCTATTAGAGCCACGTCCTTCTACCATCATTTGCTGGCCACCTGGCGCTAAATAAGCGCACCCAGGTTGCAATCTATCGCCTTGCTGCGCTTCTTTTACCTTAATCTTACACAAGCCATCTAAGCGAGTAGCAAAAGCCGGGGTAAATGCAGCAGGCATATGCTGTATGAGTAAAATAGGGTGTGGAAAATTAGCAGGTAATTGCGTCAAAATAGTTTGCAGTGCAACCGGCCCACCTGTGGATGTACCAATAGCAACTAACTGATACTGCTTACCACTGGCACGCGCTGAGGCACTGCTGCTAGTAGATGCAGGACTCGCATTATTAAAGCTACGATCAGGTTGAACTATCGGCTTTTTAGCAAGGTTAGAAAAGCGCTCAGAGCTGTTTGACGCTGGTTTACTAATACTTGGAGATGGGGCCGTTCTCGTAATTCTTCCAATACGCTGGCGGCCTATTTCCTTAACCTTATTTTGCAATAACTTAATTGCATCATCGTTATTGCGAGCAATATCTTCAAACTTTTTAGGTAAAAAGTCCATCGCCCCAGCATCAAGCGCATCCAAAGTGGCAGATGCCCCTGCTCGTGTTAACGATGAAAACATTAAAATAGGTGTTGGATTACTCGCCATGATCTCTTTCACAGCACTAATACCATCCAGCACCGGCATTTCAACATCCATGGTGATAACATCAGGACGTAACTGAGCTGTTTTTTCGACGGCCTCTCGGCCATTTACAGCAAAGCCTATTACCTCAATGCCGCTGTCTTGTTCAAGAATTTCACTCACTCTGCGGCGAAAAAAGCTTGAATCATCAACTACTAAAACTTTAACAGCCATTTCGCTCTCTTATTCAATGAATGGGTAGGCATAAAGTTTATACCTACTTTTTATTATCCAGCGTAATGCTTTAGCATACTCGGTACATCTAATATCAGTGCAATTCCACCATCAGAGGTAATAGTCGCACCCGCCATACCCGGCGTACCTTGCAATAATGCATCTAGAGGCTTGATCACCACTTCTTCTTGACCTATTAGTGAATCAACAACGAACCCTACTTTTTGAGTCCCTATTTGCACAATAACGACATGCCCTTGTGCTTTTCGCTGACCTCTATCAGCGCCTTTTATAAGCCAATGTTCAAGGTAGAATAATGGAATCGACTTTTTACGAACAATAATCGTTAGCTGGCCATCAACCACATTAGTTTTTGTTAAATCTAAGTGGAATATTTCACTTACACCCGCTAGCGGCAAGGCAAAGGTTTGCTCTCCCACCACCACCATTAAGGTAGGCAATATCGCAAGTGTTAGTGGAACTTTGATTTCTAAAGTAGTCCCTACGCCCATTTCTGATTTTATGTTAACCGAGCCATTGAGCTGAGTGATTTTTGTTTTAACCACATCCATACCAACACCACGGCCAGAAATATCTGAGATTTCTTCTTTGGTTGAAAACCCAGGTGCAAAAATAAGGTTATAAGCTTCAGTATCAGAAAGACGACTCGCTTGGTCGTGATCAAGCACCCCTTTACTAATCGCAATCTTTTTAAGCTTTTCAGCATCCATACCGGCACCATCATCTTGGATGGTAAGTAGAATATGATCACCCTGTTGCGAAGCTGATAAAGTCACCGTACCTGTTCTAGGTTTACCCGATGCTTCACGAATATCGGGCATTTCAATACCATGGTCGACCGAGTTGCGAACCAAATGCACCAATGGATCGGCCAATGCTTCCACTAAATTTTTATCTAAATCGGTGTCTTCACCGACTAGTAATAAATTAATATCTTTTTTAAGTGTTCGTGCTAAGTCACGAACAACACGAGGAAAACGGCCAAATACTTTTTTAATCGGCTGCATTCGTGTTTGCATTACTGCACCTTGGATATCAGCAGTAACAACATCTAAGTTGGAAATAGCTTTACCCATAGCCTCGCTATCAGAGTTAGTCGCCAAACTCACTAAGCGATTTCGCACAAGTACTAACTCGCCCACCATGTTCATTATTTGGTCTAGGCGTTTGGTATCAACACGTACAGTTGTTTCTGCCGGTGGAGGCGCTGCTTTTTTAGCCGGCGCTGCCTTAGCTGGCTGTGGAGAAGGTGCCGGCTTTGCAGGCTCTGCTTTTGGTACCGGTTTAGGCTCAGGTTTTGGCGCAGCAGGCGCAGGCTTGTTTGCGGCTACTGGCTCAGGTTTACTTTCTGGAGCCGATGTTTCTAACGATTTAGGTGCGCCTTTGCCATGTAATTCATCTAGCAAAGCTTCAAATTCATCGTCACTTATTTCATCATCGCCCGAGCTTTGCTCGTTACTTGGTGGAGCCACAGGAGCTGATGGTGTTTGTTGTGGTGTACTTGCGGTTGCTTGGCTCACTTCGCCAAAACTACCAACACCATGAAGCTCATCTAATAAGCTATCAAATTCATCGTCAGTTATATCGCCACTGACATCATTATCACTTGATGAGGACTGTTCTTCTTGTGGAGCTTGACCTTTACCATGTAACTCATCAAGTAAGCTTTCGAATTCATCTTCAGTTATTTCATCAATCTGAGAGTCTGAGCTACTGCTATCTGGGCCGCTAAATAATTCATCAAAAGCAAACGGATCTTCTTCCGCATCATTGCTTGGCTGCTCAGCTATAGGTTCAGGCTCTACCGATGGAGTTTCAACAGGGGCTGTGTCTTCAACCACAGAATCGCCGGCGAGTTCTTCAGCCGTTGGTGGTTGTCCAAGCTTGTGAAGTACTGCAAGTAACTCTGGATCTGCAGGCTCTGGCTGGTCACGATTTTTAATTGTGGCAAACATTTCATTAATGGTATCAAGTGCTTGTAAAATCACATCCATTAATTCAGAGTTAACTGTTCTTACACCTTGGCGCAATAAATCAAACACGTTTTCAGCACCATGACATGCATCAACAAGCTCTGTCATTGCCAAAAATCCGGCACCTCCCTTAACGGTATGGAAGCCACGGAATATTGCGTTTAGTAGTTCAGTATCATCTGGGTTGTTTTCCAGTTCTACTAACTGTTCAGATAAAAGCTCAAGGATTTCTCCGGCCTCTACTAAAAAGTCTTGTAAAATATCTTCATCGACTTCAAAGCTCATGCAGTACTCTCCTATTAGAAGCCCAAACTTGATAATAGATCATCAACTTCATCTTGATCAGATACAACATCATTACGCGATTCTTTATCAATAATAGGCCCTTCTGGACCTGCTAGTGTTTGTGCAACAATGGAATCTTCTGTTTCTTCTGGTTGTTCAGTTGGTTGTACTTGCTCAACCTCACCTTGCGCCGCAAATGCAGTTAACAAGTGGATTAAGCTCTCTTCAACTTCACGCACAAGTTCAATAACACGACGAATAACCTGACCAGTTAAATCTTGATAGTCTTGAGCCATCAATACATTGGTCATCAACATTTGTAACTCATCCGTTTTATGATGAGAGCTGTTCATAAACTTATCAATGCTATGGCAAAGTGACTTAAACTCACCAAGCTCAATTTCACGGTTCATTAACCGATCCCATGTTGGCTTGATATCAGCTATTTCGTCAGCAATTTCTTGCGCTAAAGGTAAGCTTGCTTCAACCGCATCCATCGTTTTGTTGGCTGCGTTTTCTGTCATTTCCATAACATAGTTGAGGCGTTTTTTAGCATCAGGGATGGCATCAGTGGTAATGTCTGTTAATCGCGTATCTAATTCAAAGCTTTTTAAAGCTTCGTGCAGTTGACGCGTTAACTTACCCACCTCAGCAAATAACTGTGATTGCTCTTGTGAAGCTGTTTCTAAAATTAACTGATTCGCTTTATCTTGCTCACCATTTTCTAAAAAAGCCACTAATTGGCGAGCTTGTTCTAAAGTAATCTGAGGCGCAGCAGGTGCTGACATAAGCCTCTCCCTCTCATTAACCTAAGCGTTCGAACACTTTTTCTAATTTAGTCTTCAATGTACCTGCAGTAAATGGTTTAACAATATAACCATTAACACCTGCTTGGGCCGCAGCAATTATTTGTTCTTTTTTAGCTTCTGCTGTAACCATTAAAACAGGGATATGCTTTAATTTTTCATCAGCTCGAATTGCCCTTAAAAGATCAATACCTTGCATGCCTGGCATATTCCAATCTGTTACCACAAAATCAAACACTTGATTTTGCAACATAGGTAAAGCAGTTGACCCGTCATCTGCTTCTTGAACATTGGTAAAACCTAAATCGCGCAACAGGTTTTTAATAATACGTCTCATCGTCGAAAAATCATCAACAACAAGAATTTTAATGTTTTTATCCAAAACATCCTCCAGTGAGGCCTGAACCTTTATTTACTTACTTCTAGTTTATCCAGTCATTGATCTTTGCTTTAAGCTTAATCATCGCCTGACCATGTATCTGACTTACACGCGACTCACTAACATCGAGTATATGCCCAATTTCTTTTAAATTCATTTCATCGTTATAGTACAAAGAAAGCACCATTGCATCTTTTTCCGGTAACGACTTTATCGCACTGAGTAAAGACTCATTAAACCGTTCATTTTTAACATTATTGAAAGGTTTGTCTAGTGCTAAATCTTGACCATGAGGTGTAATCACATCATCGTCAATACCAAGGTCTTCAATACCTAAAACTTTACTTACATTGACATCGTTTAAAATATGATGGTACTCATTTAACGAAATTTCAAGTTTTTCAGCAACTTCAATATCTTTGGGTTCACGGTTTAAACTGCTTTCAAGGGCAACTATTGTCTCTGCTACCAAGCGACTTTTTCTGTGAACTGAACGTGGAACCCAATCACCTCGGCGCATTTCATCTATCATTGCACCACGAATGCGAATACCCGCAAAGGTTTCAAAACTTGCGCCCTTGCTTGCGTCAAAGTTTTTAGAAGCTTCTATTAAGCCAATCATACCTGATTGGATCAAATCATCTAGTTGCACACTGGCCGGTAAACGAGCAATTAAATGGCACGCCACTTTTTTGACTAATGAGGCATGCTTTTCAACAATCATATTTAAATTCTGTGTTGACTGATATCCCATAGCTCTATTCACCGGTATTGTCATTGTTAGTTACTAACTAACTTCTCAATGAAAAACTCTAAGTGACCCGAGGCTTGACTAGGTGTTGGCCACTTAGCAATTTTTGTCGCCAGTGTTTTAAAAGCAATCGCAGCAGGAGACCCTGGAAAAACTTCAACTATCACTTTTTGGCGACGCGTTGATTTGCGCATATTCTCATCATAAGGAACCGTTGCAACCAGCTCCATTGATATATCTAAAAATCGGTCGGTTACTTTTGAAAGTTTAGCAAATAATTCTTGCCCTTCACGTAAGCTACGCACCATATTGGCAACAATTTTAAATTTGTAAACGCCGTGCTCACGGCTAAGTACTTTAATTAAAGCATAAGCATCGGTAATTGATGTAGGCTCATCACATACCACCACAACCACATCTTGCGCTGCGCGAGAAAAACTCAGCACCATATCGGAAATACCCGCAGCGGTATCAACAATTAAAATATCAAAATCAGTGTTAAGCTCGCTAAATGCACGAATAAGTCCGGCGTGCTCTGAAGGAGATAACTCAACCATACTTTGCGAACCCGATGTTGCAGGTACTATTTTTATACCTGCAGGGCCTTCAACTAAAATATCTTCAAGTTCACATTCGCCCGATAAAACATGAGATAAATTGCGCTCTACACGCAGTCCAAGCATAACATCACAATTAGCTAACCCTAAATCAGCATCTAAAACCAGCACACGTTTGCCTTGTTGGCCTAGCGCGATTGCCGTATTAAGGGATACGTTTGTTTTACCTACTCCACCTTTGCCGCCGGTGACAGCGATAACTTTTACGCCGTTATTATTATTGTTGCTCATTTTGCGAAGGCCGCTTGCTTGATCTAAAACTGTGTTAATCATACATCTCTACTGTGCTCGACGCCACTGATTGGTGTCGTGATTGTTGTGCTTTTATTCTTTTTAAATACAATTGCTCAGCTTTTTTTACTAGTTTTTCGGCATTTGCCACTCTAATATCTTCTGGTACTCGCTGACCATTAGTAAGATACCCTATTGGGAGGCGGTTTTGAATCGCAATACTAATAATTTCACCTAAACTCAATGACTCATCTAGCTTAGTAAAAATACACCCACTGAGCTGTACCTTTTTAAAGTGCCTTACTGTTTCTTGTAATACATTAATTTGTGCTGTTGCACTTAATACTAAATAACTACGTATATCCACACGCTGATTACGCATTAAGGTATTAAGTTGCTCAGTTAAACGTAAATCTCGCTGACTCATTCCTGCTGTATCAATTAAGACTAGACGTTTATTTCGTAAATGGTATAAAACTTCTGCTAATTCATTTGCATCTTTGACTTGTTTTACGCCACAGCCAATAATTCGACCATAAGTTGCTAGCTGCTCATAGGCACCAATACGGTAGGTATCAGTCGTAATAAGCGCAACTTTATCAGCACCGTACTTTTGCGCACCTAATGCTGCCAATTTTGCAACAGTGGTGGTTTTGCCTACCCCTGTTGGGCCTACTAATGCATAAACACCACCTTGGCGAAGTATTTCATTGTTAGTGGTTTGCATTTGGTCTTCAACCATATTCAATAAGGCTTTCCAACCTTGTTGGCGAGATACATCGTCGGGTACAAAGCATGCCATCTGCTCAGCAACGTCTTTATCTATCCCCATACCCACTAAACGGTCAATCATGCAGGCGCGGGTTGGATCACGACGCGCCATATCTTGTTGCATTAAACCTGATACTTGATGTTCTAGTAATTGACGAATTGCGTTCATTTCTTCGCGCATGGTGGTTATATCACTCGACTCGTTTTGCATCGTTTGCTGGCGCGGTGCACTCGGTGAGTCTAAATCGTCAAAGCCACTGTCTAAATCATCAAAACCTAAGCTATCAGCTTGGGTGCGAGGACGTGCTGGCGCACTTTGTTCACGTTCAAACATATTTTTAGGTCGAGATTGAACAGCTTCTTGTTCTTGGTAATGACCAGAGGTGTCAATTCCAGATTGTGAAAACATTGACGCAAGCTCTGCTGAACGAGGACGGGGAGACTGACGCTCTAGTAAAGCTTGTAAACTGTCTGCTACCTTTGCTTGTGGCTTAGGTTGAGCGCGTTGAGGTTCTGGTTTTACAAAATTATGTGAACTCTCAGTATGCGCAAATGAAGCTCTTGCAACTGGTTGGCTTTGAGGCTGCTCTGGCGCTTTTGTCGCGGCTTTGTCGTAATCAACAGCAGCAACAATTTCAACGCCATTAGCTAGTTTCTTATTTGACATAATAACCGCATCAACACCAAGCTCTTCTTTTACTTCTTTTAGTGCGGTGCGCATGTCTTTAGCAAAAAAACGTTTAATTTTCATAATTCAAACCCCTTTAAAATCTTATTGTTGGCCTACAGAGCTGACAATCTTGATCTGTCTTTCATCTGGTATCTCTTGATAAGACATCACTCTCAATCCTGGAATGGTGTATTTAACAAATCGAGATAACACAGTGCGCAACATTCCTGACGTTAGCAATATTGAAGGTTCACCGGCCATTTCTTGATTTTGATGCGCTTCATTCAATGATGTTTGAAGTCTATCAGCAAGTCCTGGTTCTATTCCGGCACCCTCATCACCTGCATTTTGAAGTGACTGATGCAACATCTGTTCCAACTCAGGCGCCAAGGTTATGACAGGGATTTCAGAAGACATACCAACAGCATCTTGAACGATTAATCTACGCAACGATATTCTCACTGCAGCCGTTAATACATCAGGGTCTTGGCTACGAGGGCCATATTCAACAAGGGTTTGAACAATTGAGCGCATATCACGTATTGCTACCCCTTCATTTAACAAGTTTTGTAGCACTTTAACGATAGTGGTTAGCGGTAATACCTCAGGTACTAGCCCTTCAACTAAGCGAGGATGGCTCTTACCTAACATATCTAATAAGTTTTGTACTTCTTCATGGCCGAGTAATAAAGCGGCACTATTAGTCAGTAACTGGCTAATATGAGTGGCTACAACAGTTGCTGAATCAACTACGGTATAACCTAAAGATTGCGCTTCATCTTTTTGATCTGGTTTTATCCATACCGCATCTAAACCAAATGCAGGGTCTTTGGTTTCAATGCCTTTTAGCGGACCAAATACTTGGCCTGGGTTAATTGCCAATTCATCACCGTGTTTAAGCTCTCCCTCACCACTTGATACGCCCATCATGGTGATGCGATACGCATTTGGGTCGAGCTCTAGATTATCGCGTATATGCACAGGCGGCACTAAAAAGCCCAGCTCTTGAGATAGTTTTTTACGCACCCCTTTAATGCGGTTTAATAGCTCACCACCTTGTGACTGATCAACCAGAGGAATTAAGCGATAACCTACTTCTAAGCCAATAACATCAACTTGTTGTACATCATCCCAGCCCAGCTCTTTTTGCTCTTGTTTAGCTGCAATCCCAGTGCCTGAAGCTGCATTTTCAGCTTCTTCGGCTTCAGCAGCCGCTAATTTAAGTTTATTTTGTTGGGTATAGTATGCAAGGTAGCCTAAAAGCGCCCCTAAGCTTAAAAATGCAAGGTGCGGCATACCGGGTACTAAGCCCATAGTTATGAGGATACCAGAGGCAATAAATAACGACTTTTCGTTACCTAATTGCTTCTTAAACTGATCGCCCATGTTGTGCGATTCATTTTGACGGGTTACAACAATTGCAGTACCAATTGAAAGTAGTAATGAAGGTAATTGCGCGACTAAGCCATCACCAATGGTCAATAGTGTGTACACTTCCATAGCGCGTGAAAAACTTAAATCATGTTGGATCATGCCAACAAATAAGCCACCCACAATATTGATCACTAAAATGACTATGCCAGCAATAGCATCGCCTTTTACAAATTTACTAGCACCATCCATAGAACCATAAAAGTCAGCTTCACGAGTTACTTCCTCACGACGTTCTCTGGCTTGCTCGGCACTGATAAAACCGGCATTCATATCTGCATCTATGGCCATTTGCTTACCTGGCATAGCATCTAGAGTAAAACGCGCTGATACTTCTGAAATACGACCAGCACCTTTGGTGATTACCACAAAGTTAATGATGATCAGAATTAAAAACACCACCAAGCCCACGGCGTAGTTACCACCGATTACCACTGAACCAAATGCTTCAATGACTTTACCAGCAGCATCCCCACCGTTATGACCCTCAAGCAGTACCACCCGGGTACTGGCCACATTGAGTGCTAAGCGCATTATGGTTGCAATTAACAGCACGGCTGGGAACATACCAAACTCAAGCGGTTTCATGGTGTATACAGTGACCAGTAATACAACTAACGCAAGCGCGATATTAAACGAAAATAATATATCAAGCAGGAATGGAGGCAGTGGTAAAATAACCATACCCAGCGCAGCCAACACCAAAAGCGGTGTACCAACGCCCTTCGCATATTCTTTTTTATCTTTATTAAGTTGTTGTAATACCGCTTTAAATTCCATAACTCTACAATTTCAAAAAATTGACACTACGCTGAAATTGCAATAACTATTCCAAGTTAGTTGGTTAGCAGTTAATACTTAAATTCATCGGGGATAGGCAGCTTTTTATTAAGGGCAACAGGGCGTTTTCCACGGCCTTTTTTAAACCGTTTAAGCTGAAACACATAAGCAAGCACTTGAGCAACCGCAGTAAATAGCTGATCGGGGATTTGCTCACCCACTTCTGCAGTATGATAAAGCGCTCGGGTTAAAGTTGGAGACTCAACAATAGGCACTTCATTACCCAATGCAATTTTACGAATTTGCATGGCGAGCTCATCCACACCTTTGGCTAATACAATAGGCGCGCCTGCTCGCTCTGTATCGTATTTTAAAGCTACGGAATAGTGAGTAGGGTTGGTAACAATAACATCGGCGTCTGGCACATCCTGCATCATTCTCTTTTGCGACATTTGACGTTGGGTTTGCCTTATGCGCGCTTTAATCTGCGGATCACCTTCTGAGTTTTTATATTCGTCTTTTACCTCTTGCATAGTCATTTTAAGCTGTTTGTTATGGCTATAACTTTGAAAAGGCGCATCAATAGCAGCAATAATAATTAAGGTGCAAGACATGGCTAAAAACATCCACGCTAAAATTTCCAAAGCATGAACAATATTGCCAGGCGCACTTTCTATACTTAAATGTAAGATTTCATCAAAAAACGTATTAATTAAAAAAATAGCAAATGCGGCCACCAAGCCAAACTTTAATAATGACTTAAGCAATTCTATAGCCGCTTGTGGACCAAACATGCGGGTAAAGCCTTTCATTGGCGACATTTTACTGGCTTTGGGCGCAGCTGCTTGCCAACTAAAATTAAAGCCGCCAAGCATGGTATTACCGATAAATGCAGCCAATACAATAATGAGTACAAACATCGACATAGGAAATAACAGTACGTCGGCCACCTCTCCCCATACGGCAAACATTTTGGTGGTGTCGTAGGTTTCATTGCGGTTAAGACTCAGCATTCTTCCCATAATGCGGTACAAGCCTTTGCCAATTTCAGGCCCATACATTAATAAGGAAATAGCAGAAAAAATAAGCACAAACATGGTACCTAACTCTTTAGAACGCGCTATTTGGCCTTTCTTTTTAGCATCATCAACTTTTTTTGGGGTGGGTTCTTCGGTTTTTTCTTGTCCGGAATCTTCAGCCATTACGCTCTCCTAAGGGGAACAACCAATTAGAGTACACATCAGCTCAACCATTTTTAGCCATTGGAACTCAAACTGAGTGACAAAGTTACCGAGCGTTGCCCAAATAATAACGAGCCCTGCCACTAAGGTAAACGGGAAGCCTATCGAGAAAATATTTAACTGCGGTGCAGCACGGGTCATAATACCAAATGCCATATTAATAACCAGCATGGCGGTTAATGGTGCTAATGACAGCACTAATGCAGTGGTAAACATCCAACCACCCCATGTCACTATGTCCCAGTAATGATCAACCGCCCACCAATTACCATCAATTGGCAATACCTGAAAACTATGCACCACCATTTGAATCATCATTAAGTGGCCATTAAATACAAAAAATAACAAGGTAGCTAAAATGAGGTAGAACTGCCCTACAGCAGGCACACTCATTCCATTTGAGGGGTCAACAACAGACGCAAAACCTAAACCGGTTTGCATAGCAAGAATTTGCCCTGCTAATACAAACGTATTGAGCAATAGTGTAGATGCAAAACCAATCGCGACACCAATCAGCATTTGTTGTAGTACCACTAAAATCATTTCAAAAGAAAATAAATTAGTAAACGTAGCAGGAGGTAAAACAGGCACTACTAAAAATGTGACTACCACAGCTAAGCCCATTTTAATTCGAGAGGGTACATTTTTGGCGCCAATACCCGCCATGATCATGATCATTGAGCTTATGCGGACCAAAGGCAGTAAAAAATCACTTAGCCATTGAATAACAACGGAAAATGGAAACTCCATCGTTAACCTGCTATTTCGGGTATAAGAAGTACTAAGCGATTAAAAAAGTCCATCAGCTCTTGAGTAAACCAATGTCCACCCACAATTAATGCACCAATGGTAATTAATAAACGCGGTAAAAAGCTCAGTGTTTGTTCGTTAATTGAGGTTGCCGCCTGAAATACTGCCACTACTAAACCAATAATTAAACCAGGGACCACAATAGCAGACACCAGCTTAATCACTAAAAACAGGGCTCCACTTAAAATATCAACAAATACTTCAGGTTCCATGGGCGACTCCTAGTGTGATTGGTTCAATTTATAAAGCACTGCTATGTGCCTAAACCAAAGCTTTTAGCGAGCGTACCCATCACCAAGCTCCAACCATCAACCAATACAAACAACATAATCTTAAACGGTAGCGATACAATCATGGGGGATAGCATCATCATACCCATGGCCATCAACACCGATGCAACCACCAAATCGACAATCAAAAAGGGAATGAAGAACATAAACCCAATAATAAAGGCCGTTTGTAGCTCACTGGTTACAAACGCCGGAATAAGAACAATCATTGGCGTTGCTTCAGGTGAATCAAGCTGATCGTACCCAGCTATTTTTGCAAAGGTTTCTAAATCTTTTAGTCGTACTTGAGAAAGCATAAAGGCTTTCATTGGCTCTTTGGCTAAATCGAGTGCCTCTAGTGATGTTACCTGCTCACTTAAGTACGGTTCGATTGCACGTTCGTTTATTTGCTCATAAATAGGCGCCATAATAAAAATACTTAAAAACAGCGACATACCTAGTAATACTTGGTTCGAAGGCGTTTGCTGCAAACCAATGGCTTGGCGCAAAATAGCTAAAACAACAATAATTCGAGTGAAAGAGGTCATCATGATAATGGCGGCTGGAATAAAGCTCATAGCCGTCATGATCGCCAACACTTGTAGCGTCACTGAGTAGTCTTGGGTGCCATCGGCATTAGTAGTGATCGTCAGCGCGTCAATCCCCTCGGCATTGACCCCTGGGACAAACACCATGGCAAATAGGAAAAGCAGCCATTTAGTCATAATATTAGTTCTTTTTATTTTGATTAAGTTGCGGATTCAACATTTTGCCAAACCGCTTCGCTAATTCTGGTAACTCTTTTTCTGTTAGGGGGGTTTCTAACTTGTGTAGATAATTAATACTGTGTGGAGTAACCCCTAATAGGTGCTGTGCATTATCTATTTCAACCACCATTAAGCGCTCACGTGATCCCAACGGAAGACTGCGGATCACTTTAAACTCATCGTTATTGGTTAAATTTGGATTGAGCTTTTTTACAAAAAAAGCCAACACTAAAATTAACACCACAACCATACCCAAAGATAACACCATGGATACGATATCTGTGGTCGGTGTTGCAGCATCTGTTGCTGCAAACACCGAATTGCTTAAACTGGCTAGTGCTATCATCGTAACTTTTTGATCCGTTCAACCTGGCTAATTACATCCGTTAAACGAATACCGAACTTATCGTTCACCACAACCACTTCGCCATGCGCAATCAAAGTACCATTAACTAAAACATCGAGCGGTTCGCCGGCAACCCTGTCAAGCTCAACGACCGAACCTTGGTTAAGTTGTAATAAATTACGAATATTAATTTTAGAACGCCCTACTTCCATAGAAATAGTAACGGGAATATCTAAAATAGTATCGAGTTTACGTTTTTCTTCACCGCTGAGTTCATGCTTTGAATCATCAAGCTCATCAAGCTCGGTTACTTTGACCTCAGGACTATCGTCAGTGCCTTCAGCTTCAGCAAGTGCTGCTGCCCATTCGTCCATTGTATCTTGATCATCGCTCATACTTTTAACCTTTTAATCAATTACCAGTCTAAGTCTACACCGTTTGAAAGGTGTAAATCATCTTCTAGTTCTGCTAATTCTGCATCTGAATCAATTTTTTTGCCGCCTTTGGTAAAGACATGCAGCTCAGATTTAACTGAATCAGGGCGTTTAATTTTTTCACTAATTTGTAGCGCAACGTTATCGCGTGAACGACCCATTTTAGCTCTAAATGTAGGGAGTTCTTCCACAAATACGGTAATATGCTCAGGCATTTCAACTGGAATTATATCCCCAGCTTTGAGCTCCATTATTTGTTTTAAGCTTAAATCAACTTCAAGTAGCTGGGTCGATAAATCGACTTCTACGTCCATTATTTCGTCACGAAGCGCCTTACTCCAACGTAAATCGGTATCTTCAGTATCAGACTGAACACCCGCATCCAATAGCTCTCTGATAGGTTCGAGCATTGAATAAGGTAGCGCAATATGAAAGTCTCCCCCGCCACCATCCAGCTCAATATGAAAAGAGCTGATAACCACTACTTCGGTTGGGCTAACAATATTAGCCATCGCAGGGTTTACCTCAGAATCGAGGTACTCGAACGACACATCCATCACCGGTGCCCATGCTTCTTTGTAATCTTCAAAGATTATTTTCAGCAGCATTTGCACGATTCGGCGTTCTGTTGGGGTAAATTCACGTCCTTCAATTTTGGCATGATAACGGCCATCGCCACCAAAGAAGTTGTCTACCAGTATAAATACTAAGCGTGCTTCCATGGTAATAAGGCCGGTGCCTTTTAGTGGGCGAAAACGCACCATATTCAAACTCGTTGGTACAAACAAGGTATGTATGTACTCACCAAACTTGATCATTTGCACGCCGTTAATTGACACCTCAGCGGTGCGGCGCATCATGTTAAATAAGCTGATTCGCATGTGACGGGCAAATCGCTCGTTAACAATTTCAAGTGTCGGCATGCGACCACGCACGATGCGATCTTGCGAAGAAAAGTCGTACTGTAGTGTACTTCCCTCACCATCTTCACCGTCGTGTATATCTTCCTCTTCGACTTCATCGACACCATGTAATAGCGCATCAATTTCGTCTTGGGATAATAAATCGCTCACACTGGCCCCTTATTGCATCACAAAGCCGGTAAATAGTACCCGCTCAATTACTTTATTCCCTTCAACATCCATCATAGCGGCCTGTACTTTATCAAGTGCAGTAAAACGCAGTGTTTCTTTGCCTACACTGGTGCTAAGTTCATCAGCCGTTGTCATGGAAAATACACTCAGGAGTGTGCCTTCAATCAGTGGAATGTGTTTTTTAGCCGTTTCTTCATTACCATCGCCGCGCACTAATAATTGCACTTTAATCTGTACAATTCTATCGCGACTAGCCCCTGGCACATTAAAAATAAATGGTCTAGGCATCGCAACATATAAAGCACTGCCAACCGTTGCCGAAGAACTTGTTGGCGCAGCAGCTACCTCACCATTGGCAGCATCATCTGCAAGGGTTTCTACTGGCTCATCACCACCTGATAATAAAAAGTACCCTGCCACAGCGCCAACAATAAGTAATACAGCGGCAATAATTATTATGAGTTTGCTTTTACTTTTACTTACTTCTTCTATTTCTAAATTAGTATCTTCAGCCATTGTGTTTCCTTTATTTGCAAAGGTATTTGCTTGTTTTAACTATTATAATAGCAGGACTTAGGCATAGTAATCTATTGATGATGACGTTTGTTGTCCAGAACCCTGTATTTGTTTATCTGGTTGCTCACTATTTGTCTCATCTGTAGAGCGATTATTAGCCATTTGCCCTTGTGCATCACCTTCTTGTTGCTGTGCTTGCTCACCTGAGGAATCACCGTAAGAAATACTGCTTTCACCTAGTTCTAAACCTTGCTGCATCAGCATTTCTCTAAGCCTAGGTAACGACTGCTCCAGCGCTTCTTTGGCTTGCTGGTTTTGCACTACAAAGTTGATTTGTGCTTGCTCAGCATCACTTCTAATACGAATTTGCATGCTGCCCATTTCTGGCGGATCTAGGCGAATTTCAGCTTCTTTATTATTAATACTTAACATTGAGCTAACCCGCTCTTGTAGCATTTTAGCCGCATCACTTTTAATAATGTTTAAAGCCTGTAACGTGGCAGGATCAATGCTTACTTGTTTCGCTTGTGCTGTACTTTGTAACTGTCCTGCTTGCAAGCTTTGCGCTTCAATAATAGCTTGTTCGTACCCTAAAGTATCGTATTTAGCGAGACTACTAAGCGACTGTTTGTCAAATATATTAATGATCTGAGAGAAAATTTGTGCTGCACGCGGTGGCATTTGCTCAGCATTAGTGCCGCGCATGCTCTCTTTTTGTAATGCGTCTAACTGTTTGGCAAGCTCTTCAGGGTTATCAGCTACCGATTTTGAACTCTCTAATTTTAGCTCAGGTTTTACATTGGCTGATTCAGTACCAGCCTGTGCTTTTGGCGCTATTGCTCCCGCCAAAGCATTATTTGAAAATAGTGGCTTATCTTTGGCGCTAAACAAGCTGTCCGCGTTAATCGCGGTCTCTAAATCACTGATTACTCCTTTTAGCGAGGTAAGTTCTTTCGTTGATAAAGATTCATTTTTAACGTAACCCTGCAACTGATTGAGTAAGGCCTGTTTTTCTGAGGTAGTTAACGTACTTATTTGTGCATTAATGGTCTGCTGAGGTGTTTGCGGCTTCTCACTTTCACTCACATACTTACTGAGTAATTGCTTTAAATCCGCTAGGTTATCTTTATTAATTGGCTTGCTCATCGCATTAAGCTCAGTGGCTAATTCACCTTGCTGAGCAGGTGTTAAATTTGCCAATAATTTATCTGCTTTAATGGCATTATCATCTTTTGATAACAGCGCCAAAATTGATGAGTCTAATGATGATTTTACGGTTGTGGTATCAGTCGGCTTATCGGCCACCTTATCTGTTGCTAATTGGCTTGAAACAACATCGCCTTTTTGACTCGCATTAACAGCTGCTAGCGCTTTTGTGTCAAGCAGTGTCGGCTCACCTTCGCCTTTTCCTGCTAAATTAGCACCTTGTACATTTTGTGTTTGTGGAATGATTTCATCATCCATAACGGCATCACTTGGCATAGTAATAATAGGTGCCAGCTTATTTTCAGGCTTAGCGTTTATTTTAACAGCGTCTTTGTCTATTAACTGCGCACCACCATGGGGGTTATTTTTTACTGAGGTATCGATGACTTGTGCCGCATTAATTTGCGCCAGCATATCTTCACCGCTCAAAGGCTTTTCTTCGCTACTTTGCTCTTTTAGATCGGATTGTTCATCTGCTGATTGTTTGTTTGGCGCTTTAGCTTGCGTACTGTGTGTTTCAGAAGCTTGGTTAGCAAGGGCTAATTGATCAAAAAAGCCAGCATCATTACTGCTATCTAGCTTTGTTTTATCACTGTCTTTTTTAACTAAGTATGAGTCTTGCTCAGATACCGCTAACATTGAAATATCATTTATCGCCATAAATCACCTAATAAAAGCGGCAACAGCCCACCGCACAATCCTAAAAATCATTGCTCTTGTAGAATCTAAGCAATTAGCATGCCTACCTTATAGTGCTTTATGCCTTTGATAAAACTGATTAGAGGAAAATTCATCGAGCATTTTTTGCTCACTTTTAGCGGCCAACATATCCGCTTTTATCTGTTGTTTTTCAATTAACTTAGCAACCGCTTTCGCTTTTACTTGTTGCTTTAACCACAAGGTTTTACGCTGGCTAACCACCTGCTTTGCAGTGTTAACAGTGCTTGCTTGTTGACGTATCGCTTCTTCAATCTTAGCAATGAATGCATGATACTGACTAAATCCGGCACTTGATAAACCCGACTGCCCCTTAATATGAAGTTGCTGCGTGTATTCAAGTCGAAAGTCATTTAAGCCCTGCAGCTTTTGCTGATTTACTTGCAAATTTTGATTAGCTTGCAAGTAGCTCATGCGCAACGTTTCTTCTTTTTCGTTTTCAAGCCTGAGCAACAAATGCAGTTTATTTTTTGCCATTATGCTTGTCCTAATAATTGCGCGAGCCCTTGAAGGCCATCATCATAGCTAATCACATCACGCATCCCTTGTTGTAAAAATGCGTTCACTCTTGGCATCATGTTTATTGCCTGATCGAGCATTTGATCACTGCCTTTTTGATAAGCGCCCAAGGTGATCATGTCTTTGTTCTGTTGATACATTGAATACACTTGCTTAAGCACCCGAGCTTGTTGCATGTGCGATTCAGACACCACTTGAGGCATAACTCGAGAAATCGATTTTTCTATGTCAATGGCAGGATAATGGCCGCTGTCGGCTAAATCACGCGATAAAACAATATGTCCGTCAAGTATGGCACGTGCAGCATCAGCAATCGGGTCTTGCATGTCATCGCCTTCACTCAGTACGGTAAAAAAGGCAGTAATAGAGCCTTGCCCTTCCCCGCCATTACCCGCTCTTTCCACCAGCGCAGGTAATTTAGCAAATACTGAAGGTGGGTAACCTTTTGTTGCAGGGGGCTCACCGACGGCAAGGGCGATTTCACGCTGTGCCATAGCATAACGCGTCACCGAGTCGAGTAATAACAATACGTTTAAACCTTGATCTCGAAAATACTCTGCAATGGTTACCGCACTTTCGCAGCCTTTTAATCGCATTAATGGTGAGGCATCAGCGGGGGCTGCAACAACAACTGAACGTTTACGCCCTTCAACACCCAGTATTTCTTCAATAAATTCTTTTACTTCTCGACCACGCTCACCGACTAAACCCACTACAATCACATCGGCTTCACTGCCTCGGGTCATCATGCCTAATAATACTGATTTACCCACACCAGAGCCTGCAAATAAGCCCATGCGCTGGCCTTGGCCGACAGTAATCACCGAGTTAATAGCACGTACCCCCACATCCATAGGCTTACTAATGGGGCGTCTTGCAAGAGGGTTTATTGCATTTTGAGCAAATTTGAGTGTATGTTCTGCATTAATTTTACCTAAGCCATCTAAAGGTCTGCCTAAGCCGTCTACCACTCGACCAAGTAAGCTCATGCCAACAGGCAAACCTGTGTCATTAACTTGGGGGATAACTCGCGCACCAGGAAGTACGCCTGAAATGTGGTCGTTAGGCATTAAATACAAAGTTTGATCGTTAAATCCAACAATTTCAGCGTCAACAAAGCCGTTCATTGTTTCAATTTTACATTGGCTGCCTACCGGAGCGCGCAAACCTTTGGCTTCCAGTGTTAAACCAACCACACGCGTTAAAACTCCCGCGACTGCAGGCGCTGGAATTTTAATATGTCGTTGGTATTGAGATAAGCGTTCGCTTAATGAAGTATCGCTCACAGACATGACACGCCAATAAAAAAGTTAGATACCACTATTATGCAAAAAGCTATCCAACGTTTCTTTGACACGGGTTTTCAAGGTCATATCTAAAGATGATAACGTTGTTTTAACTTCACAACCGCCCCGCTCTAGAGTGGGTTCTGCAATTAATTGCCAATGATTATCTTCAATAGCTTGTTCACCATAACTGGCTTTTATCAGCGTTAAGTCATCTGGATGAAGATGAATTCGAACTTTTTCTTGTTCTGCATTAAGTGCATCAATGCTTTTTTTCAAAGTATGTAAAATAATATCAGGTGATGTTTTTACTTCTTGATAAATAATCGCTTCACTGAGCATAGTGGCTAGCTGTACCAGCTGTTTTTCTGCTTGCTCGTCCACTTTTTTAAGCGGGTCGCTTAAACTATCTAGTAAGCCACGCAGGCTGGTCAACTGCTCATCAATTAAGGGTTTAACGTCTTCTTGGCCTTGTGTTTTACCCAGCTCTACACCTTCTTTGTAACCCGCCTCTTTACCCTCGGTTACGCCTTTGTCAAAGCCATCTATATAGCCTTGTTCGTGCCCTTGTTTAAGGCCTTCTTCGTAGGCATCTTGGCGAATACGCTCCAGCTCTACCATAGTTAATGAAGGCAGCTCTGGTTCTTCCGGTTCTTCTACTTGTTCTTTTGCTATTTCTTTACGGTATAGCTCGGCTAAGGGTGTGCCATAAGCCGTAGAGCGATTGCGAAAGCTTCGCTCATCGGGAGCAACATCAGGAATTGGCCAATTTTTTAATAACTCATCAGCTTCATCTGCATGTAACGGGCGACCTTTAGAGTGACTCATAGGTTATAAGAACTCCTCACCACCGCCACCACCAAGCATAATTTCACCTGAATCAGAAAGGCGACGTGCTGTTGATAAAATTTCTTTTTGCGCCGCTTCTACTTCACTAATGCGCACAGGAGCCATAGCTTCTAAATCATCAGCGAGCATTTCAGCGGCACGTTTTGACATGTTACCCAAAATTTTCTCTTTAAGGGCATCGTCGGTCCCTTTAATGGCTTTCATTAATACATCTTGCGGCACTTCACGCAGGATTGCTTGAATGCCTCTGTCGTCTACATCCATTAAGTTTTCGAAGACAAACATTAAGTCTTGAATTTGTTGCGACATTTCTTCGTCATGCTCACGGATTGAATCCATTAACTGCCCTTCAACATTGGTATCGAGGTAGTTCATGATATCTGCCGCAGCTTTTAAGCCACCCATTTTCGCAGCTTGTGCACCCGCTTGACCGGCAAATTGTTTTTCCATAATTTCATTCAATTCTTGCAATGCT
This sequence comes from Pseudoalteromonas sp. G5_S1_54_S4, assembly GCF_054968565.1. Classification (NCBI taxonomy): domain Bacteria; kingdom Pseudomonadati; phylum Pseudomonadota; class Gammaproteobacteria; order Alteromonadales; family Pseudoalteromonadaceae; genus Pseudoalteromonas; species Pseudoalteromonas sp. G5_S1_54_S4. The sequence continues at coordinate 47,836 of NZ_JBQKUL010000027.1, forward strand.
GCCGGTTGTACTTCTTCTAAATTAGCAATACGCATGGTTAAATCGAGGCGCACTTTTTCAGGAAATTGCGCTAAAATTTCAGCCGACTGTTCAGGCTCTAGGTAAGAGAGAACAATTGTTTGAATTTGTGGATGCTCATTACGAATAATGTTAGCCACCTGTTTAGAGTCCATCCATTTTAATGAATCAAGGCCTTTAGCGCCTGAACCCATCACTATTTGGTCTATCAAGCTGGCGGCTTTATCTTCACCTAATGCGGCTGTAAGTGCTTTTTTGATGAAGTCTTCAGACTGAAAACCTATCGTACTAAAGCTTTGAATTTGTTCAATAAATAAATTATGAACCGCGCTAATTTTAGCTTGCGACAAATCATCGATTGCCGCCATGGCCATACCGACCTTTTGCACTTGTTTTGGCTCTAAGTGCTTTAGGATTTGCGCTGCATCTTCTTCAGTTAAGCTCAGCAATAATATCGCGGCTTTATCTACACCATCAAGTTTATCAACATCAAACGCTTGAGGTAGTTGTTTTTGTTCTTGATCAGTCATCTTCTGTTAACCACGCTTTCACTACTTGTGATGATAGTTCTGGTTCATTGGCTACAAGGGCACGAACCGCTTTGAGTAAGTCTTCGTCGCCGTGTAGGTCTGGTAAGCGTAGTGTACCATCGCTTGAGAAGCCAACAGAAGCAGAATCAAAGTCATTATTTAGCATATCTAATGTGCTGTCACCAAGATCAACACCTGAACTAAGAGAATCTTCATCGTATTCTTCAAGTGTATTATCTGGGTAGATTAAGCGTTTAAGCATAGGTTTAACGACAGCTAAAATCAGTACAATAATAACCAGTGCACCTAATACTAAGCGCATCATTTTCATAAACCAATCTTGTTCCCATAAAGGCAACTCAAAATCAAGCGCTGAGTCTTCACGAACAAATGGTACGGTCACTACTTCAAGTGCATCGCCACGTTGCATATCAAAGCCTACGCCACCTTGTAACAAGCGACGAATATTTGACAGGGCTTCAACCGAGCGTGGCGTCATAGTTGTTTCACCATTTTCACCCACCGTAGGCAGGTAATCAACCGCAACAGAGACGCTTATTCTGCGGATCACTCCAGTTTGCTGACGCTTATGTGAAATAGTGGTATCGAGTTCATAGTTACGAGTGGCTTCTTTGTGAGTTCTACTCGGTGAGGTTGCAGTGCCTGCACCGCCCGCCATCGCATCTTCAGGAATAGTTGAGTTAACTGGTGGCTGATTAGTCAGCGCGCCTGGAATACCAACCGCTAGGCCACCAATATTATTTTCTTCAAAGGTCGTTTCACTTCTTACCGCAGGTAAATCTGGGTTGTAACGTTTTTGTGTTTCTTCTACCGCACTAAAGTCCATACTTAAATCTACTTGTGCGGTGTAATTACCTAATCCAACCACGGGGATCAAAATACTGTCGATTTTTTCTAGGTATTCTTGCTCACGTTTACGTTCTATATCGTATTCTTTACGCGAGCGTGCAGCTAAAGAGGTTTGCGAGCCTGAATTTAATAAACGACCATTTTGATCGGTCACAGTAACGCGCGAAGGCTCAAGCCCTTGTACCGCTGAAGCTATCATATCAACAACCGAGTCAACTTCTTCGCCATCTAGAGAGCGACCGCGTTTAAGAGTAAGTACAACAGTCGCAGAGGGTTTTTTCTCTCTACGGGCAAATACATTTTCTTTGGGAATAGCTAACAATACTTTGGCGCGAGTAACATTATTTAGCTCTTCTATAGTACGGGCAAGTTGTTGCTCACGGCCATGTTTAAGGCGCTCACGTTCTAAACGTTGGCTTACCCCAAACCCCATGTCTTGCATAATAATGTCGCTACCTGATGTAGGCCCTTGATCTAAACCTTCACGGGTCATCAATAACTTGATATTTTGATATTCAGTTTCATCCACCGAGACCACATTGCCATCAAGTTGGTAGTCAATTTTTTGTGCATCTAAAAAGTCGAGTGTTTCTATTAACTCTTCAGTTTGCATTTTACCTAAAGGGCGCATATCTGGCTGACGAGCCCAAATAATAACGAAAATAGCAATGGCTAAACAAATAGCTAATGCAACAATCAGGGTAATTTGACGTAAAACATCAACACCGCCAAGGGCACTGAAATAGCCTGATTTTTGCTCTTGTTGATCTTCGTTTTCACTTTGCTCCATCATGCCATCAGCAAGTGCCAGATCTGTAGATTGATTAGATTGCGCCACAATAATTCTCCACTACCTAATTAAACAGGCATGTTCATAATTTCTTTATAAGACTCAACAAGCTTATTACGAACCTGTACCGTAGCTTCAAATGCCACAGAAGACTTTTGCGAAGCAATCATAGCCTCGGCAAGTGACACGCTTCTGTCGCCATTCTCTACCGCTTTTACTTTTTGCCCTGCGTCTTGCTGAAGTTCATGCACTGTATTAAGGGCATTACTCAACATGTCACCAAACTGTGCTGTAGAGGTTGATTGCACTTGCGTTGGCAAGTTATTAACTTGATTACTACGTGTGGCCTCTGCAGCCATTGATTGCATTTCTTGAAATAAAGCACTGTTTTGAATTTTCATAATTGTCTCTGATAATGCAGTAAACTCTTAAAGAGAATAAAGCACAAAACATGCCAAAAATTAAAATCAATTAAAACAACGCTTTAAGTAAAATAATTAAGCAGTCAGAGTTTTGACAGCCCTAAATTCAAGTGATTGAACTTAGGGCTTATGGGGGTTATGCTGGGAGGGAAATACCTAAATCACGCATTTGTGCTAATTTGTAGCGTAAAGTACGCGGGCTAATACCTAAGGTTTCGGCGACCTCTTTACGTTTTCCTTGGCAGCGTGCCAAGGTTTCTAAAATAATACGATGTTCTTTATCTTTAAGCTCATCTTTGTAACTACCAGTATCGACGGCTAACAAATCATTTTTTTGCTCATCTGCAGGCGCTGCTTTTTCATCATAATAAGCGTTACTGAGACTACTTTTTACAGGCTCAATGTCAGCTTTAGTTTCTGCCACAAAATGCGTTGGAGCTAGATTTTCGATAAAAATAGCATGCTCATCAATACTATTCCCACTGCGTAAAATTAATGCTCGCTGAATAACGTTATCTAGTTCGCGTACGTTACCGGGCCAGCTATGGCTAAGCAGTTTTTGCTCTGCACTGCTATCTAAATACGCCATTGGCTCTTTGCTTTTACTTAAGTGACGTTCAATCAAATGTTTAGCCAACACTATAATGTCCCCTGGGCGCTCACACAGTGGTCGCCACAGCAGTGGGAAAACATTGAGTCGATAGTATAAATCTTCGCGGAACTGGTTTTCAGCAACCGCTTCTTTTAACTCTCGGTTACTTGTGGCAAGCACACGTACATCCAGTGCAATGGTTTTACGACCACCTAAACGCTCAACTTCACGCTCTTGTAGTACACGTAACAGCTTGGCTTGCAGGCCTAAATCCATTTCGGTGATTTCATCAAGTAAAATAGTACCGCCCTGTGCTTGTTCAAACTTACCAGGGCAAGCTTGAATAGCACCGGTAAACGCGCCTTTCTCATAACCAAATAAAGTGGCTTCGAGCATATTTTCAGGAATAGCAGCACAGTTAATCGCAACAAACGGTTCATTACAGCGTTTTGATTTGTCATGAATATAACGCGCCAGTACTTCTTTACCAGAGCCACTTGGCCCAAGCACCATCACACTGGCATCTGAACGAGCAACTTTATTAGCAAGTTCGAGTAATTGAATACTACTAGGATCGGCGACAATGGGCCCGTCTGTTTCTTTTTCTTTTTCTGGTAAGTAACGACTCACCATATTCAATAGCACTTCTGGTGCAAATGGCTTAGCCATATAATCAATCGCGCCTAAACGCATAGCCTCTACAGCATCATCAATAGTGGCGTAGGCCGTCATCATTAGTACGGGTAAATCAGGGTAATTTAATTTAATACTACGTAATAAATCCAAGCCGCTCATTGCGCCCATTTGTACATCACTGACCACCAATGAAAATGCTTCTTTTTTTAGTAGCACCATGGCTTGCTCGGCACTATTGGCGGCCATACAGGCTATACCTGACATTTCAAGCGTATCAATTAATGCTTCACGAAGTCCGGCGTCATCTTCTACAACTAAAATAGTGTTACTCATTGTGACTCCCCTAATTTAGATGTGACACTAATAGGTAGCAACATACTAAAAATTGCTCCCCCTTGTGGGTTGTTGTTTGCTTCAACACGTCCCTGATGTGCACTGGCCACTGAACTTACAACGGCAAGTCCTAAACCAGTACCTTGACTTTTAGTGGTATAAAAGGGTTCAAATATTTTTTCGCTTTGCGCTAAGTCAATCCCAGGGCCATTATCACTAACACTAATGCGGACATAATCAGGGTCTTGCGTATCACGCAAAGCACTAAGATGTACTTGTGCACCACTGCCAATGACTTGAATACTATTATGAATTAGGTTTTGAATTGCGCTTGCCAATGCTGTTTTGTTACCCATAATTTCAATATCGGGTTCAGGTAAGCTCACATTTAATTCGCTATCATTGAGCGCTACCATAGCATCGGCACCGGCTTTAACTTCACTTAGTAGCTGTTGCATCGACACTTGCTCAACAACTTGCTGATCACCACTTTTAGCAAATAACAGCATGTCGTTTACTTGGGTTTCTAAATCTTTTAAACGTGACATTAATTTAGTATGAAAACTGCCGCGAGAAGCTTCGGGTAAGCGTTTTGAGCCTAAATTTGCAGCATACAACATAGCCGCTGATAACGGTGTGCGTACTTGATGAGCCAAAGACGCCACCATTTTACCTAAGGCACTTAAACGCTGCATATGCGCGACTCGCTTTTGTAAGCGTCGGGTTTCGGTTAAATCGGTCATTAGTATAAGTTGCCCAGGCTCAGGCGCGAGTGCAGTAATATCGAGCTTTATTAAGCGTCCATCTTTTAACGACACTTCATGACCATCATCTTGATGAGGACGAAATGAGCGCTGAATAACGCTAAACCACTTCTCTCCTTCTAATGGCTCGCCGAGCATATCGATAGCTATTTGGTTTGCCTTAGCGATCATTCCTTTACCATCAAGTACAATCACGCCCGCAGGCATGGTATCAACCAGATGAGAGAGCCAACTTGCTTGTTGACGCAAATCACTCAACTCACCAACATACTCCTCTTGCAGTAAACATGGGTTATACTGATTAGCAGAAATAAACTGAGGTTTTAGCACACTTGCAAGGGCCATAATCAACTCTCTAAAATAATGTAGATACACTGGATAATGCACAATATGTACCAAAATTATTTCCTTATAATATCAACAATTTAAACAGTTAAAATACGTGCCGTAAAAATGACGCGCTAAGGAATAAGCATGAAAGAAGAAGCTCAGTATCGCTGTCCATGGTTAGATACAACAAAACCTGACTATGTAGAATATCATGATCATGAATGGGGCGTCCCTGTGTATGACGATCAACTACTTTTTGAGTTTTTAACATTAGAATCGGCACAAGCAGGACTCAGCTGGTATACCATATTAAAAAAGCGTGAGAATTATAAAAACGCCTTTGCAAACTTTGATGTACACAAAGTAGCGGCCTTTACTGAACACGATATAGAAAAATTAATGCAAAATGCGGGCATAGTTCGCAACCGCTTAAAAATTGTCGCAACAATTAATAACGCAAAATGCTTTATTACTATTCAAGAAGAGTTTGGCAGTTTTAGTGATTATCAGTGGCGATTTGTTGGTAATAAACCTCAGGTAAACGATTTAGAGACGCTTGCGGATTACCCTGCAGTTACTGAGGCATCGACGTTATTTGCAAAAGATTTAAAAAAGCGCGGTTTTAAGTTTTTAGGCCCAACCACAGTGTATGCCTACATGCAGGCCTGTGGAATGGTTAACGATCATAGTAATAATTGCTTTAGAAAAGAAGAAGTTAAAAAGTTAGGGTTAAAGGTTAAAGGTTAAAGGTTAAAGGTTAAAGGTTAAAGGTTAAAGGTTAAAGGTTAAAGGTTAAAGGTTAAAGGTTAAAGGTTAAAGGTT